>JAYSYG010000124.1:0-2178 GCA_043716685.1 Sphingobacteriaceae bacterium
AAAATGAAGAATACTATACAAAGATTTTTTTTCAAGAATGTAAAGATGAAAAAAATCCGGTTCGGTTAAAAATTTATTATTTTTTTACTTTTTTCATAAATCTATTTGTTACGATACAGGCATTACTGGCGAACAAAAGTACTGATACAACCTTATTCAACAGATATTTTTTTCTGAGGCCAGATGAGATAGATAAATAAAAACTGCAGAGGTATTCTCAGGAAACTTAAGATCAGATTTTTATTTCCTGTACTATAAAAGTGTATAGCCTGTGGTATATGGATCAAAAAAAGATAGACAATAAGCATGGCAACTATTAGCAGAGATGAGGCGCGTCTTGTTTTTCTGGCAAGCAATAACAGGGCAAGCAAGATCTCTGCGATGCCGCTTATATAAATCAATGGCAGCTGATAGGGCATCCATTCTGGCATAATAAAAAGAAATTTATCCGGCACTACAAGATGCAACACTCCCATTGCTCCATATATCAGTGCGGTAAGGTAAACCAGTATCCGTTTTGTTTCTTTAGTCATACAACTTACATCAAGGTACTGATTATAATACAGAATTCCCGATAAATACCCTTATTTTTGAGCCATGAACTTTTCTTACTTTAACTTCTGGGTCAGGAATGTCATTCTTTATTTATTTTTCTGCCTGTTGGGTCTGATAACCATTCTCATGGATAAGAATCATAGAATCCACCAGGAGGGTGAGGCTCTTAAAGCTATACTTCAGGGAGGAGTAATCGTGTTGATCGCACACGTGCAGGTATATATTCACAATGTGTACCTCTATAAAAAGTACTTTAGTAAAAATAATTTAAAGTACATCACCGGCATCCTTTTCCTATTCGGGAGTTATTTCCTTATTAATTATTTTACTCCCTTCCGTTTTGTGAGAAACGAAGAGCCGGTTACTATGAGCATTTCTATTTTCCTGGTATATGTTATTGGACTGGGGTTTTATTATGCGCATAAAAATATTCTTGAGCGAAACCTGTTATTTAAAACGGAATTAATAGACAGAGATGAGGAGATCCGCCATTTAAAAGCGCAACTAAATCCACATTTTTTATTTAATGCACTGAATAATTTATACGGCACGGCATTAACCGATCCTTCTGAAACGCCAGAGAAGATCCTCGAATTATCTGACCTGCTACGCTACCAGATCGAATCTTCTAAGCGCGAACGTGTATCACTGGAAGAAGAAATACAGTTTATCCGCAAATACCTGAGCTATGAGCAGAACAGGAATCTAAAATTAAAGATTGATTTTGAAACGGATGCAGAGTTCAACCAGGCGCATATTTCACCCATGCTCTTTATGCCATTTATTGAGAATGCGATTAAATATAGCGCACATGCTGATGCACCTTTTTTTTATCTTTCCATTCATTCCGATAAAAAAAGACTTGAGTTTAAGATCCGCAATAATTTCAAAAATGATGGTAGGAAATTTTCAGGCACAAATACAGGGATCTCCAACACAAAAAAAAGATTGGAATTAACTTACAGAAATAAGCATGAACTGTTAATAAGCGATAAGGATGAGATTTATACAGTTCAATTAACAATAAAATTGTAACAAAGAACCGGATTTGGACTCAAGTGTCATGTCAATTAAAAACTGCCGAAGTAAACACTGACAGGGTTATCGCATAGTCAGAAGACTCTGTCAGGGTTAAGGGACAAAGTATTAGTGATACGACAATAGCCTAAATTCGCTTTATAGCTGAGAAAAAAATGAAATACAAATGCCTGATCATAGACGATGAAGCCCCGGCACACAAAGTGCTTCACGCACATATTGCCAAAACTGACCTTCTTGAAATTGCCGGCGATGTGTATGATGGAAAAGAGGCACTTGATTTTATGCGCAAAACAAAAGTCGATCTTATTTTCCTGGATATTGAAATGCCGAAATTAACCGGCCTTGAACTCCTGCAATGCCTGCCTTACCATGTTTCCGTTATCCTTACAACCGCCTACAGTAATTTTGGATTTGAGGCTTACCAGAATGATGTTGTGGATTATTTATTAAAACCTATTTCCTTCCCCCGTTTTTTAAAAGCGATCAATAAAGTGACTAACCTTTTAGGCACTGTAAAAACAGAAGTGATAAAATTCCCGGATATAGAATTAAAACATGAGGGAATCCTAAAGGTGATCAATA
>JAYSYG010000125.1:0-2178 GCA_043716685.1 Sphingobacteriaceae bacterium
CGATCATTTTCAGAAAAAACAGAACCGTTTTTCGGTGTAAGTAAGGTGATTACAGAAGGCTCGTCATTTGCTGGTTGCACGGTAATTTTATTAGCCTCACTTGTTCCATTATTACCACCGACAGGTTTTCCATCTCTGTCTATAGCCTGCACATTCCAGATAAAGTCGTCCGGAGGCGGTTGCCTTAGTTGTACAATTACCGAAGCTTGTGTTAAGCTGTTTACATCTTTTGTTACATCAGGAGTGTTGCTTTTAATTGCCTGAACTCCATTTTGCCCCTGCATTAATTGCCATACCCTAATACGGTAGGTAACACCTTCACGTGGGCGGGGAATCACAGGGGCCCATCTGAAAGTAATTGGTTTTTTAAAATCTGATTCACTAAGTACTGTACCATTTGCCGGTGATATTGCCTGTGGCGGCTGGTAGGCTTGCACTTCTGCATTTCTTATAGAAAAAGACCTGCATTTTTCTTCACTCAATGGCATAATTCCCGCCGGACCCGGTCCAAAAAACTGAACACATAATTCATAATCTCCGGGCGGCAATGTGCAGTCTTGCCCTATTAATGAAACAGCATTGTTGCCGCTCCAAACTTTATTTGCTGTATTAAAATTTGCTGAAGGTGCATTATTACTGTTATATGCTCCGCAGATTTTGCTTCCCCCTTTTTTTATAATAACTACAATTTTACTGTCCTGCACTCGTGGCTCTATTCGTCCGTTATTCATTTTTGCAGACGCCGAAACCGTTAACGTGCCGGGACCCCATTTTGTCAGGCTTGCATCCGGATTGGGAGATAAAGAAATACTTGTACTTGTAATAGGATAATTTTGGGCAATTACTTGTACTGAAACCAGGAATAACACCAGAGTGAATATTCTTTTCATTGTAAGGTCATTTAAGCAGTTAAGAGAATCGGTTACAAAGTAGAAACATTAATAAACAGAATATCACCCTTTGTGTAAGTGACAAGCTTTAGTGTGTAAGAGGGGCAGTGTAATGAGTGAGTGGTTTATATTGGCAACCTTTTTTACAACACTTCTTAATCGAAATATGCAGAGGGATTCGATTGCGAAAAAGAAAGGATTTTTTTATGATGAGTACAGGCAAAATCTAACATAGAAAATTTCAATAGATATCTGATAGTTTTAAATCTAACATTGCCTGACAGGGATCATGAAAAAGTACTGAACCATCTGTTTCTTTAGTGTATAGAAAAGCTGTTATCTTGTTATATCGTTTTTGCTTACCGCTAACAATATCTTTTCTTGCTTTGGCGTATGTGGCTTTTACTGTTGTAATTGTTTCTTTTTCATCACCGGGATGGTGCTCTAATATTTCTTTCGCCCATTCAACAGCATGGGTTTCAGAATTGGCCAGGAGTAAGTCTTCCCAAAGTTCTGCAGCATAATTGTTTCCGCCAATAGATTGTACCCGAAAATCGGATTCATTTACCAAAGTTTTCTGATCTTTTTTCATAAGTTCATTATGAAGCATCATAAACAAATCAAAATCAAAATCTATCTGTTCGTAATAATCGTACAGCGATTGGATAAATGTTTCCTGGTAGTGATCTTGCCGTTCCTTAGGCAACGTTTTTAATTTTTGAGAGATTGTTTTATTTCTCTCATTTGCTGTGTCTGAAGATTTAGCAGATTGCGTGAGATCGTTTATAAGTTTGGTCTTGATGGCTATATATATCGGATCAGTTTTGGCAAGGTAAAAGGGCATTGTTTTTTCACTTTCTTTTTTAACAACACCCTTTTGAGCATGCAATGTTTGTATAGACATGGCTATACAAAAAAATGTAAATGCGATTTTCATTGTGCTTGGTTATTGGTTATGCATACTAAAATAGGCGTACATATCTGCAACTGCAAGGGACAGTGTTCAAAATCTACATTTCGTTGTGCGTGTAATACTTTTGATTGTGTAAACGGTAATGAAAAAAATAAGGCCGGTAAGTTTTCCTTAATTTAAATTTCCAACTTGCTTTCCTGTTTTGTCAATAAAAAACCAATTATCACTCTGCCATTCACTGTGCTCACCTTCGGCTTTTATTTTACATTTTGTACTAACTTTTGCCTTTCCTTCTTCAAAAGGGAAAGCGCAATCAAACTGAGGTTTAATTAAAACTACCCCGGAAGCAGCATCTGCAAAACCAATTTTATTGTT
>JAYSYG010000126.1:0-2170 GCA_043716685.1 Sphingobacteriaceae bacterium
ATTTTGAAGGGGGTATTGGAATTGTATAAATAATCTTTATTAAGTATACGCGTAGTCGCTCAAATATTCATAGTTATGTGTAAGCTTACCGTCTTTACAAATGCTGGCGCGTTTAATTACCTTGTCTTTGTCCGCGCCAAATATAAACGGAAGCACACGTTCTGAAAGATCTTTTCCAAAATCATCGCTTGCATTTCTTGGCAGCTCACAGGGCAAATTGTCAACTGCCATTATACAAATGGTATCTTTATTAAAAGGCAGATCTTCTTTTTCAGTTTTAATGTTATAGCCGTAAAAGGGCTGGGCTATACTGCTTGCCCTTATGGTTGTTGGTACTGAGCCATCAATGTCACAAGTAACATCCGCAATTACCGACATGCGAAAATCCATGGACTTCATATCCTTTTTAGTGAACATTTTTGGAGAACGCGGATCCCAGTAATGGGTGGAGATATAAAGATCTGTGACTTTGGTGAAAGGCGGAAATTTGGAAACAAAATGTTCGGGATGGGTAAAAAAGTCATTCAGGTCAAAATTATGATCATTCGGACGTTCTACATAATCGCGCGGATTCATCTGGCAATAGACAGGTTCCCTGAACGTTGCCATTATAAATTCTTCTGGAGTAACCTTTCTTATTTTAAGAGCGCTTAGTGTTTCAATGGCGCCATTTGCAACACGGCCGCCGCCAGTGAGGGCAATTTTTATGTTTGGTAATTTGGCACGTTTTAATTCTTCTTCCATCTCGGCTTTATCACGGCAAAGGTGGGCAGGTTTTAACCGGAACAGATCGTATTTTAAACCATACCCAAGAATGCCGTTATAAGCACCTACAATCCCGGCATAACGTCCAAAACCAATGATGCGGTTATTGTTTTTATCGGTAAGGGTTTCGTAATCGATCATCTGGATCTTTTTTTCGATGAGTCCCTTGATCAGTTTTTTATTATGCGGCTGTTTTTTTATAGTATGAGAAAAGAAAAAGTATTTTTTGCTGGGAATCAATTTTTCGACCGGAACTTCTTTTACGCCCATTAGAATATCACAGTCGCTAAGATCTTCCTGCAAAGTAACTCCGAACGATGTATACTCATCATCCGAATAGCACCTTATTTTACTGGGTTGCACAACGATCTCAACATTCGGATACTGGCTGGTTAGTTCGGAACAAATTAAAGGTGTAAGAGGCACCCGTTTGTCGGGCGGACTTTTTTCCTCGCGCAGAACGCCTATTTTGAATTTTTCCATACTAAATATCGTATTTTTACAAAGATAACATTTATGCCATTTTTGAAGCCATTTTTAGTGTTTATTTTCCTCGTTTTTAGCTGCGTGCGTACAGGCTATTCACAGAAAAACGAATCGCTTTTCGCAAAAAAATATTCTCCTGCACAGTTACAGCAGGATGCTACGGTGATTAAGAATGTTCTCCTAAGTATGCATCCTGCTATTGGCATTTACAGGACGAGAGGGTTCTATGAAGAATTATTCAGCGCTTTTGTTTTATCTCTTAACGACAGCCTCACAGAAAAGCAATTCCGTTTAAAAATAAAATTGTTAACCGATGAACTACACTGTGGGCATACAGAGGTATTGTATTCTACCTCCTTTTATAAGGAGATGAACAAATTACGACCAAACTATTCACCTTACATTTTTTTACCGGTAGAAGAAAAAGCTTACATGATCGCCAACCTGAATAAAAAGCAGGACAGCACAATTAAAAAAGGTGCAGAGATCATAAAAATAAATGGTGTTGCTGTTGATTCGATGATCCGATATTCAAAACGTTTTATAAGCACGGATGGATTTAACCAAACTGCTAAACAGTATTATGTTCAGTTAGGATTTAACAGCTATTACCTGGGGTTGTTTGGAAGACCCGATATTTTTGAGGTGGAGTATAAGCAGGGTAAAATTCTGAAGAGTGTAAAATATCCAGCTATTCAGCCCAAAACACTTCCACAGCTTCCGCTGGGACCGAAAGAAGATAGCCTTCTTATTAAATACAGGAATGCAAAAATGGCCTACCGCTTTTTAGATGTTGACAAAAAAGCGATGCTCGTAAAAATTGATAAATTTTCTCATAAAGGATACACCCATTCCTACAGAAGAATTTTTAGAAGATTAAAAAAGAGCAAGACTGAGAATCTTGTTATTGACCTGAGAA
>JAYSYG010000127.1:0-6742 GCA_043716685.1 Sphingobacteriaceae bacterium
CTAATCACCCTGCAATAATAAGGGGTATTTATTTAAATACCGCTGTAGGAGCCAATGTTACAGTTAACAATAATACGTTGACCTTACAGGGAGGCGCAACAAGTTCACAGCTTTCGGTGATTGAAAATGTCTCTGGCTCCAATGGTTCTTCCAACACCGTGAGTATAAATAATAATCTCATAGTTAATTGTACAAATGTTCTATCGGTTTCCGGTCCGTTTTACGGTATATGGAATGTAGCATCCCCGGAGACATTACTCATACATAATAATTCTTTTGTGAACAATTCTACTTCCGCATCAAGTGGTTCAACCTATCTCATTTATAACAATGGCGCGGTAAGCTCTTCTGTATCCATCAATAGCAATACTCTTGGGTTTAGCTATACTGGCCCTGCAACATACAGCGGGAATATGTACGCCTTGTATAACGGAAGCGGAGCCCTTACAACTTCATTAAGTATTGCAAATAATCGCTTTTCTGATTTTAACCACCTTGGTTTTTCCGGGAATGGAAATATGTATTTTATTTACAATACAAATGATTGCTCGGCCGCTTCATTTAATAACAATAGCTGGAATAATATGTTCCTGAATCATAGTGGCTCTGAATACCTTATAAATAATAACTCTTCCACTCAATCGATATTGAATGTTAATAATAACAGCATTGCAGGAGGAATGAACAGAACTGCGCCGGCTGGAGCAACTTACCTGTATTACTCCACCGGATCCTCTCCTTCAGCATGCATTCAGAATTTTACAGGTAATAATTTCTCCGGAATTACTTCTGCAGTTGCAGGTTCGGGAAATTTTTACGGACTATATAATTCTGACGGGGCAACAAGTCCTTACCCCAAGAAGAATGTTTACAACAATACCATCGCAAACATTGTAATAAACAGTACCGGTGCTTTTTACGGGTATTATTTTGATAATTTGGGAGATGGTTCGGGTTCCTCTGCTTCTGCTATATACAGTAACACTCTGTCCAACGTCTGGCGTGCTGGAACTATTTATGGAATGTATATTTCAGGAACTGTATCGCCAAATTTTGCGCCACATGTATATGCCAATGCCATCAATAATTTAAATTCTTCTGGGGTATCTTCTAGTGTCTATTCAGCGTACCTGGCCGGTGGTGGCGCAGGTCTGAATTTTTACAAAAATAAGATTAGCGATATAACTGAGACAGGTACTTCTGGCCTGGCGCATGGCATATATATTACAAGTGCTGCAAATACAACTCTTTCAAATAATTTTATAGGGAGTATAAACACTCCTAATTCTTCTGCTTCAAATGCGGTTAATGGAATTTACATTAGTGGAGGGGTTTTGGTTAATGTTTTGTATAACACAGTATATTTAAATGCAATAGGTACTGGAGGTAATTTTAATTCTAACTCATTATATTCCTCTGCCACAACAAGTTTAAATCTTAAGAATAATATTTTTGTAAATCTTTCGTCTGGCGGCACGGGTTTAGCTTCCGCTTATCGCAGAAGTTCGACTTCCCTTAGCAATTATTTATCAGGTTCTAATAATAACTTATTTTATGCCGGTATACCGGGACCATCTAATATTCTCCTTCAAAGTGGCACAACCTCCTACCAAACATTGTCTTCTTTTCAGGCCGCTGTCAATCCAAGAGAGGCTGCTTCCGTATCACAAAATGCCGGCTTTCTGAGCAGTTCAGGTTCTTCTCCAAATTATCTGCGTCTTATTCCAAATCTGGCTTCACTGGCAGAAAGTGGAGCAATTAATGTTCCTGGTATTACAGATGACTATGATACTCAAACGCGTCAGGGAAACTCCGGCTACCTCGGCAGTGGCTCTGCACCGGATATCGGGGCAGATGAATACAATCAGAATCTGAGTCCCTGCTCTGGTGCAAACGCCGGAACTATTTTCCCTTTAACCTATTCACTCTGCGCCGGACAATCTGTCTCTTTAATTTCAACTGGATATACGCAGGGCGTTGGACTCTCTCATCAATGGAAAGTTAGTTCTGTTTCCGGAGGTCCATATATGAGTGTAAGCAGCGGTCTTGGATACCTTACGCCTGAATTTACTTCCACTCCTTTGGCTCAGGGAACTTATTATTTTATAATCGCGACCACTTGTACAAGCATTCCTGTTTCTGCATCTTCAGCGGAAGCTACTGTAGTTGTTAATCCCGTTCCGGTTGTTTCCGCCAGTGCAGTTTCTACTCTTGTTTGTGCAGCACAAACGATCAATTTATCAGGTAACACAACTTCAGCAACAAGTTATCAATGGATTGGCCCGGCAGGATTCAACTCAACAAATCAGAACCCCCTTATTGTAAATGCGAATTCAATGGCATCGGGAATTTATTATTTTTCAGCCTTCGCTAATAATTGTACTTCAGCTCAATCATCCGTGGCCGTTAGTGTAAGCGATGTTACCTTGTCTTTATCCGCTTCAACAACAGGCTTGTGTTTGGGAAATACTGCAACGTTAAGCATGCTTACTTCAGGTATAACATATACGTGGATCACTGGGGCGAATTCAGCAAGCATTCTTGTAACACCTTCTGTAACTACTATTTACAGTGTGGTAGCAACTAATACGGCAAATTGCATTGTCGCAAGAAGTATAACGATTTCAGTGATTAATCCAAGTATCACAGCCAATAATACTGTTGCCTGTGGTAGTTTTGTAACTGCTACGCTGAGCGTAAATGCATTTACTCCTGCCCTGGTAAGCTGGTTCAGTTCACCGGGGTCAACAACCGTTTTAGGTAATGGCATAAATTTTAATGTTAGCTCTTCAGTATCGGCTACGTATTATGCAGAGGCAACTAATACCGTCATTGGATGTCAAAGTATCAGGATCCCGGTAACACTTACAGTTTCTTCCAATCCGACCCTTATGGTAACTGCAAGCCCTTCCATTATATGTCCCGCAAAGCCAAGCACTCTTACTGCAAACGGGGCAACTACCTATTCCTGGTCGGGTGTTGGAAGTGGAAGCGCGCATGTTGTGTCACCGGCAGCCAGCCAAATTTACACCGTCACCGGAAAGAATGGATACAATTGTTCTTCCAGTGAAACAGTGATGGTTAATACTTACACTGTACCGTCCATAAGTACTATACAAACGGCCACATCTGTTTGTCCTTCAGGCGTAGTGGGTTTCACAGCATCTGGCGCCAGTTCTTATTTTTGGAATACCGGAACTAACGGACCAGTGACAACCGTTACGCCTGCAGTAAATACCACGTATACTGTTTATGGAACAAATACACAAAGTTGTACTTCCACAAAAACACTTGCTGTTCTAACCCGTTCCGTACCTGTAATTAGTGTTGCTCAGTCCACTACAAGTATATGTCCCGGTGAGCAGGTTACTTTTACAGCCTCTGGAGCAGTTTCATATACCTGGCTTCCTGGGAATATAACTTCCGTTACCTATACAGCTTTTCCAATGGTTTCTTCAATTTACAATGCTATTGGTAAAAGTATTAATACCTGCACAAGCGTTGGTATAACAGTTGTATCAGTTGACCCGTGCACGGCGATAAATCAGATGAGACAAATTGCCGGAAGTATTAAAATTTTCCCCAACCCTTCTAACGGCCTGATTACTATCTCGTCCGATAGTGAAGGTGTCATGAAAATCGATATTTTTTCATCGCTTGGAAAATCCGTTTTTAAATCAATATTTCTAAATCATTGGGAAACAATAGACTTGTCGGAGCTTAAAAAAGGAGTTTATTTCCTTAAAATTGAAATAGCGGGCCTTCGGCTTAATCAAAAATTAATACTCCAATAAGTTTGGAATACAATTTTTATATCTTAAGAATTACCAGTAATTTCAATGCTCAATAAACTATATGGAATACAGAAGACTTGGTAAATCAGGCTTACAGCTTAGTGTGCTTTCTTTCGGAAGTTGGGTAACTTTTGGCAAGCAGATTGGAAATACTACCGCTGATGAATTAATGAGTATTGCTTATGACGCAGGTGTCAATTTTTTTGACAATGCCGAAGTGTATGCGCGCGGAAAGTCCGAAACAATAATGGGTGAGATCCTCAAGAAAAAAACCTGGAGCCGGAGTTCTTATTGCTTAAGTTCAAAAGTTTATTTCGGATATGAAGAAGGTAAACCTAATCAGACAGGACTATCACGCAAGCATATTAGTGAAGGGTGCCATGCAGCATTAAAGCGTTTGCAGGTTGACTATGTGGACCTTTTGTTTTGTCATCGTCCCGATAAAAATACACCAATTGAAGAAACGGTATGGGCAATGAACACACTTATTCAGCAGGGTAAAATTTTATATTGGGGTACCAGCGAATGGGCTAATGATGAGCTTATGGCCGCTTTTGTATTTGCAGAAAAAAATCACCTGCTTGGACCAACAATGGAGCAGCCGCAATACAATATGTTTGAGCGCACCAAAATTGAAAAAGATTATTTATTGCTTTTCCGGGATTTTGGGTTAGGCACTACTATATGGAGTCCTCTTGCAAGCGGTTTGCTTACAGGAAAATATAACGCTGCTATGCCGGGAGATACACGTCTTCACATGGAAGGCATGGATTGGCTGAAAGAAAGGACACTCGGTGATGAATCCCGTATTGAAAAAACCAGGTTATTGAATACTTTGGCAAAGGAACTGGGCACAAGTCTTCCAAAACTGGGAGTGGCCTGGTGCGTTAAAAATCCGAATGTAAACACTGCAATTTTAGGTGCAAGTAAACCCGAACAATTAAAAGAGAATCTTGAATCGCTGGAAGTATTGCCATTATTGCTTCCTGACATAATGGACAGGATAGATGGCATTTTACAGAACAAACCCGTGCAACCTCTTTTTTAAGAGATCTTTCTTTGAACAACAAAAAACCCGTAAGCGAAATACTTACAGGTTTAATTTTTAAAACTTGCTTTAATTATTTCTTTTCAGGGATAAAATTTAAGCTTAAACTATTTACGCAATAGCGCTGGCCTGTTGCGGTTGGACCATCATCAAAAATATGTCCCAGGTGGCCGCCACATTTAGCACAAACTATTTCCGTTCGTATCATGCCATGTGAAAAATCTTTAACTTGTCTAACACGGTCTCCGCCGGCAATATTGTTATCAAAACTCGGCCAGCCGCAATGGCTGTTAAATTTCTGGTCGCTGGTAAATAATTCTGTCCCGCATCCTGCGCAGGTGTAAACTCCTTTTTCAGAATGTTCATTATAAACACCAGTTCCGGGACGTTCTGTTCCTTTCTGGCGCAAAACCTCGTATTGTTCAGGGGTTAGTGTTTTTTTCCATTCAGCATCTGTTTTGTTATAGCTTGTTTCCATAGGTTTTTTTGTTTTCTCTGTATTTGCAGGAGTAGTTGTTGAAGCGGGTGTCGATGTTTGACAGGAGGCTAAACCAAAAACCAGGAAAAATACGGAGGTGCTGATTAATTTTTTCATTATCTTACTTTATCAAAGATACGAGAATAGGAAAGTTACGGTTTTAGATTTACATAAATTAACGCTTGTCCAAAACTATAACTGCCGGACTGCTAATGCAAGTAACAAACTGTTTACTGCCAATGGCTACTGCCTCCTGCTAATTCTGCCAACTGCTCCTGCCAACTGCTCCTGCTCCCTACTAACTGCTACTGCTTCCTGCTCCTCATCTTAATCTCATCCAACAACGCATGCTCAGTTCCGTTCTTTTTATATACATGAATAAAAGAACCTTCTCCTTTATTCGCAATTTCCTTTAGATTTTTTATCGCCGCTTTATCCAAACCAAAAGCAACAGTACTTAAAATTATTTTTCTATCCCTTTGCATTTTTTTCCAGATCAGGAAATCTTCCTGCTCAAAATGGAATTCGCCATCGGTCGCAATAATAATTTGATTATTACCATTCTTTATGTAATGCTTCTGAGCCAATTGTTGACTGAATAGAATAGCAGTTTTTCCTGCAGTCATTCCTTTGGCACGCAAACTATCCACAAGTACATGCAGTTGTCTTTTGTCTATTCCGCTTAATGCTTCGCCAATTATTTTTACTCTGCTGGCATACGTTACAAAAGTAATGGTATCTATGTCTCTCACCTCGTCAATTAACCTATGCAAAGCGGTTTTCATAACAGGTAATTTCAAAGAGTCGCGCATCGAGCTGCTGATGTCAACCAAAAACAAAATATTATTTGGCTTATACTGCGCCTCGGAAAAGCCATTTTCTACTAATTCTTTTTGGGGGTTAATTTTTGTGGAAGGGATAGCTTTTGGTGTTTCTGAACTGCCAGGTAATGTATTTGAATTGTCGCGTTTTACTTCCGGTTCCTTCATCACTATCGGTTCATCTTTTACTGCAACGGGATTGGACCTTCTTTTACCAAAATACACACAGGCCATGCGGTCATTTGTTTTTACATGGATAATGGAACCTGAAAGAGACAATTCATAAGGTGTTGATTTATCTGTTGTAATAAGATCAATCTTCTTTTTAAACCTGCCGCTCGTTTCGGGAATAAATGAAATCACCAGAAGACAGGTATCGTTTTGAAGCAATGTTTTTTTGGAAGTATAAATTTTTACGCCACGTTCCGCATCCGCACGCAACAGGAATATTTTTTTAGAAGAGGTGTTCGTCAGGATAATATCTCCTTTTATCTCGTAAGCCTCAGCGATGGTACCCAGATCAATGATTTGCTCGCTGAAAGTAATTTGCGAAAAGCAATACGCCGGTAAAAAGAAAAAAAGCAAGGCCAGGTTGTTCATA
>JAYSYG010000128.1:0-2163 GCA_043716685.1 Sphingobacteriaceae bacterium
TAACCTTTAAAGAGAATTGCCCGGATATCCGGAATTCAAGAGTAATTGATATTTATAATGAGTTAAAGCAGTTCGGTTTGGATGTAGATGTATATGATCCGTATGCTGATAGAAAGGAAGTGTATAAGGAATATGGGATTAACCTAATTAAATATATCCAAAAACAATATGATGCCATTATTCTTGCTGTTTGCCATTTGCCATTTTTAAAGATTGATTTCAAAGCTTTGCAAACCAGCAACGATGCCATAATATTTGATACAAAATCTGTTTTAGACAGATCAATAGTTGATGCACGTTTATAATATGAATATTCAAATGGTTGACCTAAAAGGTCAATATGCTGCTGTAAAGCCAGAAATGGATCAGGCTATTCAGAAGGTATTAGATACTTCAGCATTTATTAATGGTCCTCAAGTTAAGCAATTAGAAAATGAATTAGCTGCATATCTGGGTGTAAGGTCTGTAATTGGTTGTGGAAATGGTACTGATGCATTACAAATTGCATTAATGGCATTGGGATTACAACCCGGAGACGAAGTGATTGTTCCATGTTTTACGTACGTGGCCACAGCGGAAGTTATTGCCTTGTTACGTTTAACACCGGTGCTCATTGAGGTTAATCCTTCAACGTTTAATGTAACGGCTGCTTTGATAGAAGATGCTATTACACCTAAGACTAAAGCAATAGTTCCGGTCCATTTGTACGGACAGTGTGCAGATATGGAAGGAATTTTGGCTGTTGCCAAAAAACACCAACTTTTTGTTGTCGAGGATACAGCCCAAGCTTTAGGTGCGGAATACAGATTTGCTGACGGTACAATCAAAAAAGCTGGTACAATGGGAGATATAGGTTGTACATCCTTCTTCCCTTCTAAAAACCTAGGCTGTTTTGGAGATGGAGGCGCTTTAATGACTGACGATGCCGATCTTGCAGCAAATATTCGAAAAATTGCCAATCATGGACAAGCCAAAAAATATTATCATGATGTAATAGGTGTCAATTCACGTTTAGATACTTTGCAGGCCGCCATCCTTTCGGTTAAGCTTCCCTATCTTGACTTATATGCAGCGTCACGCAACAAAGCCGCAGCATTTTATGATACTGAACTGGGCAATTTAAAATGGCTTCAAGTACCCGAACGGCAAAAAAACTCAACCCACGTATTTCATCAATATACTGTTAAGTTAGCCCCTGAAATCGAGAGGGATGAATTTAAAAACCATTTAAATGAAAAGGGAGTGCCTTCAATGATTTATTACCCTCTCCCTTTGCATCTACAAAATGCTTTTAAGACTGAAGCTAATAAGGAAGGAAATTTTCCGGTGTGTGAAGAACTTTGTAAACGGGTAATCTCATTTCCAATACACACCGAGATGACTCACGATGAGCTGGTTTATATTACTAATACCATTAAGTCTTTCAGCCATGAATGAGGCAAACTACTTTGTTCATGAAACAGCCATTGCAGACGAGGGATGTATAATTGGCAACGGTACTAAGATTTGGCATTTTAGTCATATTATGGCCGGATGCAATCTGGGTGAAAATTGTAATATTGGCCAGAACGTAGTTATCTCTCCCGGCGTTATACTCGGAAAAAATGTTAAGGTGCAAAACAATGTGTCAATTTATGAAGGTGTAACCTGCGATGATGATGTTTTTCTGGGCCCGTCAATGGTGTTTACCAATGTAACCAATCCCCGAAGTGCTGTGAACCGCCGTGGAACTTATTTAAAAACCCATGTGGGCAAAGGTGCATCTATTGGCGCAAATGCAACCATTGTATGCGGCCATGATATCGGGGAGTTCGCGTTTATAGGAGCGGGTTCTGTAGTGGTTAAATCGATTTTGCCATTTGCCTTGGTGGTCGGAAATCCCTCCCGTCAAATTGGATGGATGAGCGAATATGGTCATCGTCTTGATTTTAGTGAAACAGGAATTGCTGTTTGCCCGGAAAGTGATCAAGAATACAAATTAGAGGATAATAAGGTAATTCGTATTAAATAGATGATAACAGATAAAAAAATAAAATTTGCCGTTGTGGGTTGCGGCCATATCGGCAAACGTCATGTTGAAATGATTGAGCGAAATCCTGAATCGGAATTGGTGGCTTTGGTTGATGTGAAAGAAAAAGCCGGACTGGGCGTTGGTGATTACGA
>JAYSYG010000129.1:0-6725 GCA_043716685.1 Sphingobacteriaceae bacterium
TCGGGTTATTCTGTTACACCCAAGCGCTTTTCTTTTTCAGAGCAAGATCAATACAAGAGTGAATCATCCGGCAAACATCTTTTGGATTCAACGGGAAAAATCTTATCAAATTCGAATTAAAGCCATAAAGCATAGTGTTAAGTCAAATCTGTTTCGCCACATAACCCTTGAAGGGTTTTCCGGCAGTGCCAAACCCTTCAAGGGTTGACCGACATTTTAGGCTTGACATGACAATAGGTTCTATTTTTAAATAGGTACTATGGCGGGATGAGAGTCTGCATTTTTAATAAAAAAAGAGGCCAAATACATTAGCCTCTTTCATTATTCTGTACCAATGGTTACTCAGTCATTAACGTTTATAGGTTAGGTTAATGCTAAGCAGCTTCGATAAGTAAAAGTCCCATTTAAATTTCGAATTATTTATACTTGATTAAACTCATTGATGAATCAAAAATAAATCTTTCGTGTTAAATCAATGAAAAGTTAAAAAGATCAAAGTATTAATATCCGTATAAGGGACAGTAATACTATTTTATTTTTTCTTTGTTACGGTTTTCTTAGCCGGCATTTTCTTATCCGTCCGCTTTATTTTATTTGGTGAGTTTGTCGCATCTTCCTTTTTTGATTCTGTTTTTTCTGGCACCTCAATTTTCAAGTGTTTCAGAATCAATTGCGTGTTCGACAGTATTTCTTTGATCATTTCTTTTTCTTTTCCCATAGTGTTTTTATTTTTTATTAAAGTTAAACAATTAAACGTTAAAACATCAAAATTCTCTTTCGCTCTCTACCCTATTTATCCTGCCTTCATTCCAGCGTTTGAGTTCCTTTTGTAAGAGCAGGGCATTCTGATCTGTGAGATATTTTGGGTCTAAATGTGATAAATCCGGTTTACCGGCATTAACCCAGGCAGTATACCAAAAGTTGGCCGTTGCTTTGATCGCTTCCCTCATTTGGCTCTCTACCATGCCATTAAGCAGTTTGTGATACTCAGTGGCATAAGCAACAGAGTGTATGGGTTGGTCAAATTTATTTTTTGCAATCTTACCCTGCAATTCTTCTTCATAGATCTTACCAGTATAGGTAAGTTTGAGCTTTTTTTCAATTAAAAGAAGGGTATCAGCTAAATGGTGCGCAGAAAATATAATTTCCCAAACTGCCTTGTCAACATTCTCTAAATACCGCGCTGTTTTAGTTTTAAAATTGTAAGAGTTTCCGAATAAATCGGGTAATTGCGCCTCCCAAAAGGCGTGAATTCCCTTTTGGTCGGTAAGTTCTCCATCATGATTCGCCGTAGTGTGAAGTGGCATGTGTGCATCGCCAATATAGTGTCCCAGATCGGCTGCTAAAAACAAGATCTCAGTTTTCCGTTTTTCTTTAAAAGCCCTTGTCAGTTTTTCCATCATTGTTTCCAAATACCAGGGGAGAATTCCGTTTTGCATCAGAAACTGCTCATCGTATTTTTTTTTTAGCTCATCCAAGGTCTTTGGCAAACTATCCACCGGGCCAAAATTTTCAAGATTAATATAATGGCGGGGTCTTTCGGTTTTATCATTTAGGGTATATTTTCTTAAGTCGGGAACTGTGGATTCCTGGGTAATAAAATCAATGTGATTGTAAAAAAAGCTCTGTAATGGAGGAGGAAGTGCCAGTACCGCCGCATGGTTAATATGTTCGTGTCCGAATATTCCCCATGAAACCAGTGCAGGCAGCGCTAGTGAAAATAAAATAACAGGTAGTGTCTTATTTTTTGCTTTTTGTTTCATTTAAACTTCTTTTAAATGCTAAAAGTAAGAATCCTGAATTCCGATTTAAAATCAACAAATAGTTTAATATCTGTGTAATATTTAATTGATATGAATTCTTATAATAGATATAATTTAAAATACTGTTAACATACTGCTTACATTTTACGTAGAATCCGCATCTCTTGCTACTCTCTGTTAAAATATAATATTTTTTTATAAACTGAAAGTCTTGCGCTGAAAGCGTATACCTGCCTGCCGGTAGGGTTTCAACTAACGAATGAGACTAATGAACTATAGGGGGGCGATAGTTTAAAATGTATTGGTCCCGATTCCTTACCATATCACTACTTTAAAAAGTGTGCAACAGAATTAAGGGATTAAGAGTTGCAAACCTATGAATTAAATTCTTTCTCTCCTTTCTGATCCTCAAATATGCACGGTTGTTAGAAACGACCAAAGGCAAAGAATTAAAACGATTGCGGCCGCAGCCAGAATTACTTGTTTTACACTCACTACATCTTCATCGCTCTCCATATCATTTATCATGCGGAATTTATAAAATTGAAGTTACCAGTTAATTGTACCAGTGTTATCTTAACCCCCAATTACCGTCAAACCCAAACAGGGTTTTTGATCTTCGCCAGTCCTGTCTGGGTTTTGCACAAGAATACAGTTAAGAGAACACTATAAATATATAAAATATTGTTTCTGACAATGCTACAAATCAAAGACAGATTTAAAACTTAATGTTTACTTAACTTTGGTGAAACAAATTAGCCGTTGCTACAAACGAATGTCTTAATATTTTAAAGAGTTCTGAAATTAAAAAAAACCGCCACTGGGGCGGTTTTCTTATAATTCAACATTCAACTTTATTTCAGAATGATCAGCTTTTGAACGTTTGTTCCTGAATCTGTTCTTACTTTTAAGTAGTATACACCTTCTTTCACTTCGGGTAAAGTTAATCTCAATTCATTTTTCCCCTGGCTAACAATATAGATTCCTTCCATTAAGAGTGAACCCATCTGGTCTACCAATTCGATAGTTGCCTGTTGTGAGGTGTTTTCTAAAAGATCCAGAGTTACCTCTTGTTGTGCAGATGGATTTGGCCTGATCCTTACATTTACTTTTGTATTTTGATTTTTTGCAACTCCTGCAGTTAAAGTAGAAGAAGGTGTGGTTAATTGAAGCCCTATTAATACCGGATCATGATCGGAAGACCTGAAAGGACCGGCATCATACATATATGCCGGGTTAAACTCCTGATTGTAGTCTTTAGCAACCGGTTCATCAGCATTGATATGCCATTTGGCAGCTCCACTCACTTGTGCCATTAATGGTATTGAAACCAATGCGTGATCCAATGATCCTGACTGTCCATTGAAAACGAAAGAATACGCATTTGTCAATAACGGATTGAGTCCTCCTGCCAATAATATGTCAATCGGATCTTCCTGCTCATACGCATTTAAGTCGCCAATAATAAGAACATCACTATCTCCCGAGAGTGTTTTGATAGTACTGATAAATGTAAGCAAAGCACCTGCCTGACTTTTTCTTGAAGCATTATAACAGCTTTGTCCATCATTCTGATCGGTATTACTTCCGGTAGAACCCGTGCAGCCTTTTGATTTGAAATGATTAACGAGAATCGAGAATTTTTCCTGGGAAGCGCTATGTATAAACGTTTGTGCTAATGGCGGGCGGTTATTTACAGTGCTGTCATCTGCTATCGACATTCCAAAAGGAGTGAGAACAGAAGGCTTGTAAATAACTGCCACTTTAATCGCGTCTGTTCCGGTGCCACCGTTTGCAGTTGTAGGGTCTGCCACAAATGTATAAGTGGTTGCTCCAATAGAAGTATTTAAACCATTAACAAGATCCTGGATGGCGGATTGAGCGCTGTTTCCATCGTTTTCCATTTCCATTAAACCTAATACATCCGCATTTATTTGTTTAATTGCTTCAATGATCTTGGTTCTCTGACGGGTAAATTCCAACTGTGTGTCTGCTCCACGACTTGTTGGAAAACCACCACCATTACCATCACCATTAAAATAGTTCAATACATTAAAACTAGCCACCTTCACATTATGAGTTCCGACAGAAGGTACTGCAGGACGTGGATCGTAATTAAATACAGGGCTAAGAACCGGCTGAATTCTATATACACCAAAATCATAGTCCATTACACCGCTGAGACCGGTAATAGTGCTTCCACAACGCAGTGTATTGTCAGTAGGATCAACATAAGGAACTATAGTAGGATTTTGAACAGAGCTTTTATCGTCCAGCAGAATTCTGCTACGGTTGTTTAAGTCCTGTTGCGCTAGCACTGCCGCCACATTGCTGGTTCCGTTACTGGAAGTGCCACTTGCAGGATTATCGTTTGGATCAACAAAATTTGTTGGTGTAAAAAGGCGTCCGTTAGCAGATAGCGATACTTCACCATATCTGGCAAGAGTGTAAACCTCCGTAACCGAAAGTGTTTGTGTAAATTGAACACGCATACCTTCCCATTGTTCTGCTTCTGTCATCGTTGTAAATGGCAATGTTATGTTTACCGGAGCAATTGTGTTACCTGTACTTTGAACAGTTAAAGAGGTTAAAGATTTGATCCGTGTCTTATTAAAATATTCTTCTACAGTGCCCGTTAAGTTCACAAGATCACCCACACTAACGGGATAGGATGTGTTATAAATAAAAATACCTTCTGAAGTTAAAGGATTATTATCGCCCACAGGATCCTGAATGAAGAAACCGCCTAGTTCATTGGTCCCTTGAAAATCTGCAGTTACGATTCCCTGTGTCACTACAACCTGTCCGGTAAAAGTGCTTGCAGCAGCTACTCCCTGAATTTGTGCTATCGGGGTAAGCCCCACTGCTACTCCTGAAAGTGCAAGTGTTGAAGTATAAGGTGCACTTGTATGGGTAGCGATGCCAGAATTAGTTCCCGTTGCAATTGGATTATAGCGTACAAAAATGGTTACTGGTCCCGTACTGAAAGAAGTTGAAGGAATGGATAACGAAGATAAAAAAGGTCCGGATGAATTTAATGCCAATTCAAAATATAACGGCGCGTTTATCAGGACGGAGGCGGTGAGCGAATTCCCTGTAAGCGCATACGTTTGAGGAGACGAAGGCACATTTACAAGGGTTGTAAAGCTAAGCGATGCAGGAGCTATGGTTATACCAGCGCCGGGATTAACTGTTGATCCGCAAGTCGCACTGTGTGTTCCTAATCCACCGAACGTATTTAACGGATAACCATCCCACTCAGGCGATGGATAAAAAGGATTCGAAGTTGTAATGTCTCCCTGGCAAATAGAGATCTTACGCCTTAACGTTCTATCGAGTGTACTCGTGTCGTTTAAGCCCCATTGTGTACCCGGATCAACGCCTACCTGTCCTATAACATCGAGTACTGGTCCGGTAGAACCACCCTTTCTTAAAACTACAGCATCATCACCATTAAAATTTATCACACTGGTACTCATGTCCGGTGTCATCGAAAGTACTGCTGAAGGATGAGCAAGAACGAATACACTTCCTGATGGAATAGTGCCGGTTAATGCAAGAGATGTGCTACTTGTACTACCATTAAAATAAACTTCCAGAATGTACTGACCAGTAGTCATATTAATAGAAGCACTTGTTCCATTATAAATTTCGATTGCTTTATTAAAGCTTGATCCCTCCACATATTCGGAGATAAACAGATCGGTTGGTTGGGCTCTCAGTATTGGATTGAGCATAATAACAAGCGCCACGCAAATTAAGTAAGTGATTTTTTTCATGTTTTCTTTTAGAATTTAGTGCTAAAGTACACCTGCCATAACAACAGTGCATTACCGGGCATTTAAATTATTGTTATAAGAATCACCCCTTAAATTAATAAGGTAAGACTTACTTAATATTTGGAGGTTAAAAGTTGTTATCTTAATCTTTAGATTCTTGTGAAGCTAACGTATTCAGGCCATTTCAAAGTTAATTTCGCTTCTTAGTTTTTTTACGAAGCCATTAATCAGATCTTTTCACAGGCTTTTTGCCTTTTTCACTTACAGTTGTTGAAAGGACAACAAGTATGCCTTGTTTTGTTTCACCAGCAATACATATTGTCACTCTAATCTTTCCGAGCCAATAAACTGTCGCGTTTTTCAAATTTTCTTTTATAAATTTTACGCGCATGATAAATTTTTGGGCATTTTCAATTTCTTCCTGCGAATACCCTGGCCTTATTTTTACAGTAGTTTCAAAGAAATGATCTACATCCCTAAGCCTTATTTTCCGTGTGATTTTCACAAAATTTTCAAACGTGTTCCTGCTTTCAAAATAACTTATAAAAAATGGCGGCTGTAATTCACTTGTAAAGAGTAAATCATTGGAATAATATTCTGAATCTGTAAGTAGTTGTTTCAAGAACTAAATAATTTTGCACTAATTTATACTTTAAAAGTAATGTCATTAATTTGCCAGTGTTATTTTACGGTTAAAATTAGATTCGTCTATATTTGCACGAGACTTAATCAATAACATCGAGGCAGTTCCTTTTTGACCACTTTTATTTGCTAAAAGATACTTTAAACAAGAAATAATTTCCTTTACAGGCGTTCGTGCGGCAAGGAAAATGAGACAGAACTTCCTATAATAAA
The DNA here is from genome assembly GCA_043716685.1 of Sphingobacteriaceae bacterium. Lineage (GTDB taxonomy): Bacteria > Bacteroidota > Bacteroidia > B-17B0 > Aurantibacillaceae > Aurantibacillus. Next base: position 6,398 of record JAYSYG010000129.1, read on the forward strand.
AATAATAAAGGTAAAATATCCGGTAACTTTAAACATGAAATCTACGACTTTCTAAAAGGTTTTCTTGTACCGGACAGTGGTTCAGATTTTTTTCACGTTAATTGCTTCAATACCTCTCTTGGCATAACTTAATTCGAAAACAACCTCATCTTCCTGCACCAGATTCTCCATGAAATTCTTTTCATGAACATAATAGTTCTTATTGTCGTAATAATTTTTAATAAATCCGAACCTGCTTTTTTCGTTGAAAAAAATCATCTTCCCTTTCCAAGTCTCCATCTCTTAAAATATAAAAATCGTTTTAAACTAAGTTACTCAGTGTTTGTAA
>JAYSYG010000130.1:0-6692 GCA_043716685.1 Sphingobacteriaceae bacterium
GGTTATGAGGTGCCATGTTGGTAGCCATACCCACAGCAATACCAGAAGCACCATTCATTAATAAATTCGGAATACGCGAAGGCATTACCGTTGGCTCGGTTAAAGAGTCATCAAAATTCGGACGAAAATCAACCGTGTCTTTTTCAATATCCGCAATCATTTCTTCTGCTATCTTACGAAAACGCACTTCGGTGTAACGCATTGCAGCAGGTGGATCGCCATCTACGGAGCCAAAATTTCCCTGACCATCAACCAGCATGTAACGCAGGCTCCACTCCTGCGCCATACGCACCATGGTGTCATATACAGAAGCATCCCCATGCGGGTGATACTTGCCTAAAACCTCTCCTACAATACGCGCCGATTTTTTATAAGGACGGTTGTGCAATACACCAAGATCCAACATTCCGTATAACACACGTCTGTGTACGGGCTTTAAACCATCGCGTACATCAGGTAAAGCGCGCGATACAATAACCGACATCGAATAATCGATGTAGGCCGTTTTCATTTCATCTTCAATATTAATAGGAATAATTTTTTCTCCGGCTGCCATATTATTTCTTTTATCTTATTTTTTTTGTCGTTTTTTACTCAGTATTTCTATGCTCTTTTGTCAGTTGTTTTCATTTAACACTTGTAGCTTAAAAGAGTCTTTAAAAAAGTTCTTTTGAACCGATGAAAGTACCGAAAAATCAGTAAATACACCCAAAACTTATCAACAAAATATATGTTAAAAATTCCACTTTTAAGATTGATCTTTCCACTTATTTAGAACTATTTTTGGTTTTGGCATTAAATATGTAACTTAACCAAACAAAATAAGGAAACTGATATATGGAAGCAAAATTTTCGCCCAGAGTAAAAGACGTTATTACGTACAGCCGGGAAGAAGCTCTTCGATTAGGGCACGATTATATAGGTATTGAGCATTTAATGCTTGGAATGATAAGAGACGGAGACGGTGTTGGGATGCGCTTATTAAAAAATCTGGGAATAGACTCTGCAGAATTAAGAAGAAGCATTGAACAAAGCCTTACTCCTGGACTGCGTAAGTCTAACAACTTAGCAAACATTCCTTTGGTTAAACAAGCTGAAAAAACGCTTAAGCTAACATACCTCGAAGCAAAAACATTTAAGTCTATTCAAATAGGTACAGAACATTTATTGTTATGTATCCTGAAAGAAAACGACAATGTAGTTACTAAAACATTATTAAAGTACGGAGTGGATTATGATGCCGCACGTGCAGAATTAGAAGGGTTTCTCGAAAACCCAGGCAAGATCGAAAACTCAGCCGCTGGCGGCGATGAAGATGATGCGGAAGAAACAAGTTTTGGCGGTGGCGGAACTGCCGGTGGTGGCCAAAAGAAACAAGGAGAAAGCAAATCCAAAACGCCTGTTCTTGATAACTTTGGAAGAGATCTTACAAAAATGGCTGAAGATGGAAAACTTGATCCTGTTGTTGGCCGCGAAAAAGAAATTGAACGCGTATCACAGATCTTATCCCGTCGTAAAAAGAATAATCCAATTCTAATTGGTGAGCCTGGTGTGGGTAAATCAAGTATTGCCGAAGGTTTGGCTTTGCGTATTGTTCAAAGAAAGGTATCGCGTGTTTTATTTGGCAAACGCGTAGTTACGCTTGATCTTGCATCTTTAGTTGCGGGTACAAAATATCGTGGCCAGTTCGAAGAACGTATGAAAGCTGTAATGAACGAGTTGGAAAAAAGTCCGGATGTAATCTTATTTATTGATGAGATTCACACCATTATTGGTGCAGGTGGCGCAAGCGGAAGCCTGGATGCAAGTAATATGTTTAAACCGGCTTTGGCGCGTGGAGAGATTCAATGTATTGGTGCAACTACTTTAGATGAGTACCGTCAGTATATTGAAAAAGATGGTGCTTTAGAACGTCGTTTCCAGAAAGTGATAATTGAACCGGCTACACAGGATGAAACACTTCAGATCTTAAATAACATCAAAGGGAAATACGAAGATCACCACAATGTTATTTACACAGAAGAAGCATTAAAAGCCTGTGTGAGTCTTACAGCAAGGTATATTACCGACAGGCACCTGCCGGATAAAGCCATTGATGCTTTAGATGAGGCAGGAAGCCGTGTGCATATTACAAACATTAATGTTCCTCAAAATATTGTGGACATTGAAGGTAAAATTGAAGAAATAAAAGAACTAAAAAACCAGGTGGTCCGCAGCCAAAAGTATGAAGAAGCCGCAAGACTTCGTGATACTGAAAAACAATTGCACGCACAATTGGAAACTGCTAAAAAAGCCTGGGAAGAAGAAACCAAACAGAACCGTGTTACCGTTACAGAAGAGAATGTAGCAGAAGTGGTGAGCATGATGAGCGGAGTTCCTGTTCAGCGTGTGAACCAGAATGAAGGTGAAAAACTGATCAAGATGAATGCGTTGTTAAAAGGCAAAGTAATTGGACAGGACAAAGCTCTAGAAAAGGTTGTGAAAGCTATTCAGCGTAACCGTGCAGGCTTAAAAGACCCGAATAAGCCAATTGGTTCATTTATTTTCTTGGGCCCTACAGGTGTTGGTAAAACGCAATTAGCAAAGGTTCTCGCTAAACATTTATTCGATAATGACGATGCTTTAATTCGTATTGACATGAGTGAATACATGGAGAAATTTGCTACAACGCGTTTGATAGGAGCACCTCCGGGGTATGTGGGTTATGAAGAAGGTGGTCAGTTAACTGAAAAAGTACGCCGTCGCCCCTACTCCGTTATCTTGTTAGATGAGATCGAAAAAGCACATCCGGATGTATTTAATATGTTATTGCAGGTTTTGGATGATGGGATGCTAACCGATAGTCTTGGAAGAAAAATTGACTTCAAAAACACAATTATTATCATGACCAGTAACATCGGGGCTCGCCAGTTAAAGGATTTTGGAGTGGGTGTTGGATTTGGTACCGCAACAAGAAAAGAAGGCGAAGAAGATCTGTCTAAGGGTGTGATTGAAAGCGCTCTTAAAAAAGCGTTTGCTCCTGAATTCTTAAACCGTATTGATGATGTGATCATGTTTAACTCCCTTCAAAAAGAAGACATTCATAAGATCATTGATATTGAATTGGCCAGCTTATTTGGCAGGGTGAATGGCCTTGGTTTTATTATTAAAATTTCGGATGCCGCCAAGGATTATATAGTCGAAAAGGGCTACGACGTTAATTATGGTGCCAGACCTTTAAAACGGGCTATTCAAAAATACCTCGAAGATCCTATGGCAGAAGAAATAATTAAAAGCAGTCTGTCTGAAGGCGATGAGATCGAAGTAGATTACAATAAAGAAAAAGACGAAATAATTGTAAGCGCCCACAAGCCAAAGACTAAAAAAAGCAAAAAAGAAGATAAAGCATAAGTTATTCCATTTTTAAAAAATCCCGCTAATTGAATAGGAGCGGGATTTTTTTTGTATCTTTGAAACCTGATTTAACTAAAATGAGCTCGTTTAATTCACCCGATGTATTAGAAGAAGAAATTACGGAAGTAGTTACTAAAGAGGAGGCTACCAAAGCCCTGCTTCTTTATAATGATGATGTAAATACCTTTGATTTTGTTTCGGAATCTTTGATTAAAGTTTGTAAACACGATGCCATACAAGCCGAACAATGTACTTATTTAGTTCATTATACCGGCAAATGTGTTGTAAAAAACGGTACATTTAAGACCCTCAGGCCGCTTTGCGAAGCTTTACTTGACAGGGGCCTCTCTGCTAAGATTGAAGATTAGGCATAAAATTGACATACATGTACTGCTGGCCTTATTCTTGCATGTATAAATCAAACGAAACTATGAAAAAAAGCATAATCTGCGCAGCAATTGTATCGGCTTTCTTAACCGGCTGCTATAAAAATACAGTAACAGGTAAAAGGTCCATGACCCTTGTTCCTGAAAGCGAAATGATTGGCATGAGTGCCACTGAATATCAGAAATTCCTGGTAGAACACCCTCCCCTTAATGCCAATGATGACCGGGTTAAATTGGTGAGAGGTTGCGGTATTCGTATCCAGAAAGCAGTAGAAAAATATATGTCGGACAAGAAGGCCTCTAAGGACCTCGACGGTTTTAACTGGGAATTTAATGTGGTTGATGAAAATACGGTAAATGCCTGGTGTATGCCTGGAGGCAAAGTTGTGGTGTATACAGGATTATTACCGGTAACACAAGATGAGCAAAGCCTTGCTGTGGTAATGGGGCATGAAATTGCCCACGCCATTGCGCGTCACGGTAATCAACGTATGAGCCAGGGCTTACTGGTACAATTTGGAGGCGCTGCTTTATCAGTGGCAATGTCACAAAAACCAGCAGTAACACAACAGATCTTTGCCCAGGCGTATGGCATTACAACTGGCCTGGCGACTTTAAAATACAGCCGTGGCGATGAAAGCGAAGCGGATAAAATGGGTCTTATTTTTGCTGCTATGGCGGGTTATAATCCTGAAGCAGCGGTAACTTTCTGGGAGCGTATGGCTGCCGCGAGTAATGGTCAAAAACCACCTCAATTGTTAAGTACCCATCCCAGCGATGAAACGCGGATCAGAGATTTAAAAGCTTTTATGCCTGAAGCAAAAAAATACTACAAACCTTATTAATACTTCCAAAAAGCGGCCCTGGTCGCTTTTTTTATACTATCACGAAGCGTTCGACTGGACACTCATGCCGCAATCTATCGGGATAACCACCCGGCAAGTCATCGTGCCATCCTCGTCAAAATCGCCTACTGTAATTAACAGCGGTGTATTGCATAAAGCCAGGTCATAAGGCATTTTTACCTTTACATAATTTTGTGTAAAACCATACATGAACCCATTCTTATTCTCATATTCAAAGATCACGTTTAGCTCTTTGCCTCTTTGTTTTTCATAAAAAGCCCTGAGTTTTTTAGCAGATAAGATTCTCAACATTTTATTCCGACGCTTCCTTTCCGCAACAGGAACAGGATCTGCCAGAAGAATAGCCTCTGTATTATCCCGCTCACTATAAGTAAAGATGTGCAGGTACGAAACATCCAGCGTGTTTAAAAAATTATATGTCTCCAGAAAATGCTCTTCCGTTTCACCGGGGAAACCAACAATAACATCAACACCAATGCAGCAATCCGGCATCAGGCTTTTTATTTTTTCAACCCGTTCTGCATAGAGTTCACTAGCATAACGGCGTTTCATCTTTTTTAAAATAACATTACTGCCGCTTTGTAAAGGCATATGAAAATGAGGCACAAAACGGCTGGAACCGCTTACAAAGGCGATGATCTCATCCTTTAATAAATTTGGCTCAATAGAAGAGATCCTGAGACGCACTATGCCATCAACACTGTCCAATTCCTTTACCAGGTCAAAAAAAGTATATTCCTTTTTCTTTTTGGTATCACCATCAATAAAACGGCCATAGCCAAAATCACCGATATTTACGCCTGTCAATACTATTTCTTTTACACCCCCTGAGGCTATTTTTTTAGCATTTGATATTACATTTTCAATGGTATCGCTCCTGCTCTTTCCCCTTGCCAGAGGAATGGTACAAAACGTACAACTGTAATCACACCCATCCTGCACCTTTAAAAAAGAGCGGGTACGGTCGCCTGCACTATAAGCCCCTACAAAAAAATCGGCCTCTGAAATTTCACAATTATGGATTTGGGCATGCGTTTGTTTACCCGACAGATCAATATAATTGAGCAACTTAAACTTCTCAGTAGCCCCCAGAACCACATCTACACCCTCTATTCTTGAAATTTCCTCAGGCTTTAGCTGTGCATAACACCCAACTACGGCAATAAACGCCTCCGGGTTCTTAGCCAGTGCCGCTTTTACAATTGTCTTACATTCTTTATCTGCATTTTCAGTTACCGAACAGGTATTAATAACATATACATCGGCGGCTTCGTTAAAACTCTTTTTTACGAAACCCTTTTCCTGGAACAAACGTGCAATAGTAGATGTTTCAGAAAAATTAAGTTTACAACCCAACGTGTGAAAAGCAACAGATTTACCGGTAAAAGACATTCGGCAAAGATACAATTTTTTAAAAAACAGGGCCACAAAAGAAATACCCGGTAAACATTACCAGTTGGTAAGTTACTAATTGGTAACTTACCATTTGGTAATATGTAAAAGCCTTACTATATTTGTATCACAATGCAAACACCCTTTAATTTTGGCCGTACGGTAAAGAACGAGAGTTTTACGAACCGGGAACAGGAAATCAAAAAGCTGGTCTCTAATTTCGAGAACCGGATCAATACCATCATTATATCTCCTAGGCGCTGGGGTAAATCTTCGCTTGTGGAAAAAGTAGCCGCACAGGTAAAATCCAAAAACATAAAAGTGGCAAAAATAGACCTCTTTGGCATGCGTACCGAAGAAGAATTTTATAACGCCCTGGCGAATGCCGTCATTAAAGCAACTTCCACAAAAACCGAAGAATGGCTTGAAATGGGCAAAAAATTTCTTAAAACCATTACACCAAAATTTACAGTAGAACTGGGCGACAACCAAAGCTTTGACCTGGAGCTTGACCTGGACGCCATTAAAAAACATTACCGCGAACTTCTGGATATTGCAGAAAAAGTTGCTGCAGAAAAAAATATTACCCTCGTGGTATGTATAGACGAGTTTCAGAACATCTCCACTTTTAATAACGCACTGGGCGTTCAAAAGC
>JAYSYG010000014.1:0-2579 GCA_043716685.1 Sphingobacteriaceae bacterium
CCTAAATTTTACGATATTTGTTACATCAATGTATTTAAGAAATATTTATTTGGTCTGATCGTAAGTTCTTATGTAATCACTGTTATTGGTATCCCTGTTTATTACCATTATTGTGGGGGAGAATTGGAAGAGGTTAATTACGTGCTTAAAGGTAACAGTTGTTGTGGCGAAGATGAAGACAATTCTGACACAGCTGGCAATGGCTGTTGTAAAGATGAGCATTTCGTTTTAAAGAGTGATGTTAATTTTACAATCAAAAATCTGAATTCTTATGATTTTGTTAAAACAACATGTAAAATATTTTATATCTCACTTCCCTTTATCTCTTCAATTCAACACCAAATATTAGTACTGCTTGCTTCCCCTGCGGAATCTCCACCACCTGAACTTCAACACGGTCTTATTATTTCTACCTTGGTTCTCCGGATCTAGCATCTGTTGTACATAAACAACTCTTTATGGGTTGATCGCAATCACACAATTTTCTGATCAAACAATTAAAACAATGAGAACATTATTCATAGGAATCATTTCCTTATTTATTTCCCTGTCTGCTTTTGCTCAGGACACTGCAATTAAAACTGCCACGATTACAGTTAAAGGTAATTGCGAAGAGTGCAAAGCCAGAATTGAAAATGCAGCCGACATTAAAGGTGTCAAAATCTGCCAATGGAATCCGGAAACAAAAGTGGCCAAAATAACTTACGACACAGCTAAAGTAAGCCTCCTGCAAATTGAAGAAGCAATTGCTGCAAGCGGATACGACGCGGGTAATGTAAAAGGCAATGACAAGTCTTACAAAAAGCTACCAGGCTGTTGTAAGTACAGGGATGGTAAATGCGACGAGCCTAAAAAGTAACGTATGAACTCCCGTTATTTAATTGCTTTTGCAGGAGTATTGTTTGTACTATGCGCACATGCTCAGGTAAAGGGCAAAATTGCGGAAGTCTCCAAAAACAAAGACACTACAGTCGTACCTGGTGTTGTGATCGTTTGGGATAAGACTTCAATTGCTGCCTCTACAGATGAGAACGGTAATTTTACCATTCCTGTTTCTTTAACTACACATAAACTTCATATCCAGTCTGCTGGTTATGAAAAACAAATCATAACGGTAAACGACACTTCAAAATTCATACTGCTCATTCTAAAAAGTGGTGTAGATTTAAACGAAGTTGAAATACTTTACTTCACTTCCGGTACAGAGATCTCGTATTTAAATCCAATAAAGATGGAAGTGCTTAATGAGCGTTCACTTATGAAAGCTGCCTGCTGTAACCTTTCTGAAAGTTTTGAAACCAACCCAAGCATTGATGTAAATTTTGCCGATGCAGTAAGTGGTACAAAACAAATCCAGATGCTGGGACTTTCGGGGCAATATGCACAGATAACTAAAGAGAATATGCCTTATTTGAGAGGACTTGCCAACAACTATGGCCTTACTTTTATTCCCGGAACATGGATCCAATCCATTCAATTAAGTAAAGGTGCCGGCTCTGTAATAAACGGATATGAAAGTTTTACCGGCCAGATAAATACAGAGCTGCAAAACCCGGAACACAGTGACAAACTGAATTTTAATACCTACGTGAATGAAAATGCACGAAACGAATACAATCTCAATGTATCACATCGCCTGAATCCCAAACTATCTGTTGGACTGTTGAGCCACGTAAGTTATAATCCATTGGTGCAGGATCTGAATAAAGATGGTTTTGCGGACATTCCCACAGGCAGGCAATATAACTTTATGAATAAGTATGCGTACAATTCAGGTAAGGGATTTGAGGCGCAATTCGGTGCAGGCTATTTAAAGGACGAACGCAACGGTGGTCAGTTTAAAAGCATACTTAAAACTTATAATGATACTACTCCCCTATACAAAATTGGTATTAACAATGAAAAGTGGGAAGTCTACAGTAAAACAGGATTTGTATTCAAAAGGAAACCTGGCACCAGCATGGGTCTCCAGCTATCGTACTTAAACCACGAACAGCATAATTTTTATGGAAATAATAGATATTCAGGACTTCAGAAAACCTTCTACGCAAATTATATTTTCCAGGGGATTCTAAAAACAACGGATAACACCTATAAAATCGGCGCCAGTTTTATGAACGATGACGTGAACGAAGTCTTTAATTTATACAGATACAAACGTACCGAGCAAGTTGGTGGAGCCTTCCTGGAATTTGCTAAAAATTACAAAGAAAAATTTAACCTTGTGGCTGGTATCCGCGCGGATCAACATAATTATTATGGTTTATTCTTCACACCACGCATGCATCTGAGGTACGCTTTTAAACCAACACGGGTTTTGCGCTTAAGTGGTGGAAGGGCTTTGCGTACCGCCAATATTTTCACAGACAATTCTTATTTAATGGCCTCATCGCGGCAATGGATCGTCGAAAGTTCAGATCTGAAGTTGCCGTATGGATTAAAACCAGAAACCGGCTGGAACTATGGTTTAAATTTTACACAAAAATTTAAGATCAATTACAGGGATGCTTATGTTACGCTGGATGCTTATCGGACAGATTTCACTAACCAGGTGATTACAGACATTGACTATAATACCC
>JAYSYG010000131.1:0-2145 GCA_043716685.1 Sphingobacteriaceae bacterium
TTTTTGCGCATATCCTAAAGGTGGCTTTACTCAAGATGCCACTACATCCATCGAGCATATTTGTTCAACACACACTATTGATAATTTCCAGCCTAGAAAACTTAAAAACGGAAGTTTTTTATAAGAGCGCTTTACAAACAAAAGTCGAAGTTTATACGCTTTAACCGCATTTAGACAGCAGAAGCCTTTGAAAAAGGCGAACTGGCTGTGTTAGTGCGGGTAATCCTAATTCGACGGGCTCATGATAAACTTTATAGTGTTTGTAAGGATTTATTTTTCCAACGAAGTTCTGAAATCCATACAAATACCTACATCGCAGACAGTTGTCTTTTCAACTGTCTCTTAGGGTTTAATCAAGGTGCATTCAAATGGGCAAAATTCAGAATTGATTCGTACGCTACTAAGCTGCTGCCTGCAGTTTGTCGAGTTCAACTTTTACATTTAAAATTGTTTTATAGCTTATAGAAGCGGCTTCTTCCACAAGAAGGTGCAGGCTATCAAGGTCAATTCCCTCATTTCCATTTTTTTCAATGGCCTCAATCACCGATAAAAAATGTGGCATCCCTATCATCATTACACACGATCTCATTTTATGAGCATTGTGTGCTGTTTCTTTCCAGTTCTTTGCCTCCGAAGAAAGTTTTAAATTGTCTGTTTGAGCCGGTAGTTCCTGGTACAATGTGGTAAGTACTTCGAACAACACTTCATTACTATCCCCTAATATATCTCTGAGATAAGCCAGGTCGAGAACAATTTCACCTGTTTTTACCGAACATTCGACCGCTATCGTTTCCGGAACATTTTCCTTTGCTGCCTTTACCAGACTACTCATTTTACCAAACAAAATAGCAGGTTCAAACGGTTTTGAAATATAATCATTCATGCCGGCCAGAATACATTTGGAACCTTCATCATTGAGGGCATGAGCAGTCATTGCCATTATAGGAATTTTTTTTGCCTCTCCTCCAAGTTGTGTTCTTATGAATCGCGTGGCTTCATACCCATCCATTTCCGGCATTTGTATGTCCATCAAAACGATACTATAACTTGCCTGTTTCAGTTTTTCCACTGCTTCCCTTCCATTTTCAGCGATCTCCACCACGCATCCCATCTTATCAAGAACACGTTTGGCCAGGAGTTGGTTAAACTTGTTGTCTTCTGCAAGCAATACTTTTAATCCCTTTAGATCTTCATATTTTTCATTTTCTTTACTTTCAATGTGAAGCTCTTTATTGGCTGGGACTTCTAGTACACTCTCCTTTAGGAAAAGATTAAAACTAAACGTAGTTCCATTTTCCTTATTGCGGAAGGCTCTTATCCGCCCGCCATGGAGCTCAACCAGGTCTTTTACAATTGCTAAACCCAATCCTGTTCCACCATACTTCCTTGTTGTATCGCTACTTGCCTGGGTAAAGCTTTCGAAAACAGATGCGAGTTTATCCTCTGGAATTCCAATTCCTGTATCTTTGACAGAAAAAACAAAATTATTTCCATTCTCGCTTTTTTCTAATAGCTCTACCTTTAGTTCTATATGCCCGGTCTCAGTAAATTTAATAGCATTACTAAAAAGGTTCATTAAGATCTGGTTAAGCCTTACTGAATCACCCTTCAAATGTGTTGGAACTTCAGGATCAATCGTACAAATAAGTTTAATGTTCTTTTTATCCGCTTCATGTTGAAATACGCTCACCATAGAACTTAGTGCAGTAGAAAAATTAAAATCAGCTTCTTCCAAGGTTAATCTTCCAGATTTAATTTTTGAAAAATCGAGAATGTCGTTGATAATGCTTAATAAATTCCTCGCAGAATAGTTTATCGTATCTAAATATTCTTTTTGTTCATCACTTAATTTTGTTTCTAAAATAAGTCGTGTAAATCCAATAATAGCGCTCATGGGAGTCCTGATCTCGTGACTCATGTTTGCAAGAAACTGTTCTTTTATCTTTACAGATTCTTCTGCAAGGAGTTTGGCTTCACGCATTTGCTCTTCCATCTTAACCCGCTCAGTAATATCCTGGATACTGCCTATCACATAACTTTCAACTTCACTTTCCTCATACAGGTAATTATTATACATCCAGATATGTTCTTCGCCCGATTTGGTGGTTACCCTTAACAACCCCATGGCTGTTTTATCACCAAGAA
>JAYSYG010000132.1:0-6674 GCA_043716685.1 Sphingobacteriaceae bacterium
CGGTCTTGCAAGGGAATTTTAGCCCCTAAAAGGTAGAAAAATGAAGGAGTTTTAATGAACCGGCAAAAGTTGAAAATAATGAACTTTTGAAAGTTAGAAACATTAAAAAAACTTAATAAAGGAACGAACTAATTGAAAGTACCTTGTAGTAACTAAAATAACTCAAAAACTAAAAAAACCAAAGGCGTATGTTTGTATTAAAAAGAGATGGCACCAGGGAGTCGGTAAAATTCGATAAAATTACCGCTCGTATTCAAAAACTCAGCTATGGCTTAGAGCCTTCGCATGTAGACCCTATTCTTGTCGCTAAAAAAGTGATAGATGGTGTTTACGATGGTGTTACCACCAGCGAGTTGGATAATCTGGCAGCAGAAACAGCTGCGGGATTAACTTCCCGCCACCCCGATTACGCGCAATTAGCGTCGCGTATCGCAGTAAGTAATTTACATAAAAACACGATCAAGTCTTTCTCTAAGACCATTGAGGCTTTGTACACTTATATAGATCCTAAAAATGGATTAAACGCATCGCTCATAGCAGATGACGTATATAAAATCGTCATGGATAACGCGCATACGCTCGATTCGTCTATTATTTATGACAGGGATTTTGGTTACGATTATTTTGGTTTTAAAACATTAGAACGCTCTTATTTGCTTAAGATGAACAACCGTGTTGCTGAACGCCCGCAACACATGATCATGCGCGTAGCAGTAGGCATTCATAAAAACGATATTGAGGCAGCGTTAAGAACCTACACCTTAATGAGCGAACGTTGGTTTACACATGCTACTCCTACTTTATTTAATGCCGGTACTCCTAAACCGCAAATGAGTTCTTGCTTTTTATTGCAAATGAAAGACGATAGCATTGATGGCATTTACGATACCCTAAAACAATGCGCCAAGATCTCTCAAAGCGCAGGTGGTATTGGCATCAATATTCATAATGTGCGTGCTACCGGTTCTTATATTAAAGGTACGAATGGTACCAGCAACGGAATTATTCCGATGCTGAAAGTGTATAACGAAACAGCTCGTTATGTTGATCAGGGTGGCGGAAAACGCAAAGGATCTATTGCTGTGTATTTAGAGCCATGGCATGCTGACATCTACGAATTTTTAGATATCCGTAAAAACCACGGTAAAGAAGAAATGCGCGCACGTGATTTATTTACTGCACTTTGGATTCCGGATTTATTTATGAAACGTGTGGAAGCTGAAGGTGACTGGAGTTTGATGTGTCCCAACGAATCTCCGGGCTTAAGCGATTGCCACAGTGCAGAGTTTGTAGCGTTGTATGAAAAATACGAATCAGAAGGGAAATTCCGTAAACAAATTAAAGCGCGTGAATTATGGGCAGCTATTATTGAAGCCCAAATTGAAACCGGAAATCCATATATGTTATTTAAAGATGCGGCTAACTCCAAATCGAACCAACAAAATTTAGGAACCATTAAATCATCAAACTTATGTACTGAAATTATTGAGTACACAAGCAAAGATGAAGTAGCGGTATGTAATTTAGCATCGCTTGCTCTACCGCGTTTTGTAGATGAAAAAGCAGGTACTTTTGATCACGACAAATTATTTGAAATTACTTATGCGGCTACTTTGAACTTAAACAAGATCATTGACCGTAATTACTACCCGATTCCGGAAGCGCGCAATTCAAACATGCGTCACCGTCCTATCGGTTTAGGTGTGCAAGGCTTAGCAGATGCCTTTATTTTAATGCGTTATCCGTTTGAAAGTGAAGAAGCGAAAAAATTAAACTCTGAAATTTTCGAAACCATTTATTTTGCTGCGTTAACAGCAAGTAAAGACCTTGCAAAGGTAGATGGCGCTTATGAAACATATGCCGGTTCACCTGCATCCAAAGGAATTTTTCAACACGATATGTGGAATGTGAAAGCTAGTCCGCGTTGGGAATGGGATATTTTACGTGAAGAAGTGATGAAATACGGAATCCGTAATAGCTTATTGTTAGCACCAATGCCAACTGCAAGTACTTCACAAATTTTAGGTAACAACGAATGTTTCGAACCATATACTTCTAACATTTACACCCGCCGTGTGTTAAGCGGTGAGTTTGTGGTAGTGAATAAACATTTGTTACGCGACTTAGTGAAATTAGGCATCTGGAATGAAGGTCTTAAAAATAAGATCATTGCTGCGAATGGTTCCGTACAAGGGATTCCTGAAATTCCTGCTAACATTAAAGAATTGTACAAAACTGTTTGGGAAATTAAACAACGTACGATCATTGATATGGCTGCCGATCGTGGTGCCTTCATCGATCAGTCACAATCGTTGAATTTGTTTATCCAGGATGCCAACTTCGCGAAAATGAGTTCTGCTCACTTCTACAGCTGGAAAAAAGGATTAAAAACAGGTATGTATTATTTACGTACAAAAGCTGCTGCAGATGCTATTAAGTTTACAGTAGATCAGGATGCTTTACAACAACCGGCTTTTGTTTTAGGTAACGAAGATCAATTGTTAGTAGATCGCGGACAAGCACACATCCTGACTTTTGAAGAACAACAAGCACAGCTAACATGCTCTCTGGATAGTCCGGAGGATTGTGAGGCGTGTGGTAGCTAAGCGGACCCTGAGCCTGGCGAGAAGAGACACGAATTGCACTAATTACACGAATTCGTGCACTCCCACTTTTAGTGCGAAGCGCATTGAGAAGTAAAACGGGAACGTCTCAATACGGCCGGAGAATCAATCCGATGCCTACTCGACGAGACCAATAAATAAAATAACAAGAGCCTCTCAGTGAAAATTGAGGGGCTTTTTTTGTCGCTGATATGAAAATTGTAAAAATAATTCTGAATAGTCTTGTTGTATTTTTCGGTGGAATACTTTCCTTGTACAGCTTTGCTCAATTATTTAAAAGCTTTAACAGTTTAACTCAAGTAAAAGACCCACACGGGGTTGGATACCATATAGGATATTTGATCACAACTATATTATTTTGTTCGTTGGGGGTATGGCTGTTCTTAAAAGGTGTTGATCGCTTGCAAAAACCTAAACAAGAGGGGGATGTTCCTGAATAAAAATAATATGAGTCGCTCAATGAAAACTAAGGAGAGTGTAAAGTTAATTGTAAAGACATTGATTCAAAACTTACGTCTTTCCTAAAAGAAAATTAAAAATTCATTAAGGATTATACACTCGTTCAGCGTAGCGTCCCGCTAAGTCATTTCCTGCGCTTAGTTTGTCGAAGCGTAACAAGTTGTCCCCGCTACAAAGTATTTGCGATCCTTTGAATAATATTCCAATAAAGACAACTAATGCTACAATTCGTGGCAATATAAATCCGGATTCTGATTTAATCTTATCCCGGCATTAACGTCACATGGTGCAAACCATTTCACAACATTTATAACAACCGGTTCCGGTTGAGCCATTAATAAACAAATACAATATTATGAAAACCCAAAATGATTCATTAACGCCAAACACTATGCCTGATGAATTTGTAATGAATAAGATTTATTACATAAGAGGCCAAAAAGTAATGCTGGATCGGGATCTAGCAGAACTATACGGAGTAGAAACTAAGCAATTAAAACGCCAGGTAAAGAGAAATATAGAGCGCTTTCCAGAAGACTTTATGTTTGAATTGACAAAAAGGGAGTTCGAAAATTGGAGGAGCCAATTTGTGACCTAAAAAAATTGCCGTACCGCTTAGATAATCAAAGGCTTTGAGGGATTTTAAGGTGGGAACAGTAACAAACTGGTAACAAGTTCTGCATAATCAAGCCTAATTTGTTACTGAAAACTATGTTAGGTTTTCTTGGCAGTAGTTGGGTTTTGTTACCCCCTTTATTTCCGGCAATATTTCAAAGAAACACAGGGCAAATATAATTCCTTTCTTTCAAACACGAAAGTCTTTAATTCCGTCTCAGAATTCACAATTTTTGGCATTAACGTTCGACCCCGGCTTGGGGTACGAAAAGATTAAATTTGATTTAATCTGAACAAATTACCGCTAAGCTGATAGAATATCACTTAGCGGTTTTTTATTCCCTCTATTTTACAAAAAAAAGTTCCCGAATTGGGAACTTTCAATGTTTTTCTTACCTTTGTAATCAAGATAAAGTTTGTGAGAATTATTGCTAAAAAAACACTGGTATTATTTTGGAAGAAGCATGAAGATTGTGAACAACAATTAAAATCATGGTATGATGAAACTGCAAATGCAAATTGGATATCAACTAAAGACATTAAAATCAATTATCCCAGTGCAAGTTTTTTAAATGATAATCGTGTGGTATTTAATATCAAAGGCAATTCGTACCGGCTTATCGTAAAAATAAATTATAAATATAAAATGGTCTGGATCAGATTTATTGGGACGCACGCTCAGTATGACAAAGTGGATGCCGGGTCAATTTAAAATTAAAGACTATGAACATAAAACCTATAAAAACTGAAAAGGATTATCAAAAAGCTTTAACCCGGCTTGAAGAAATTTTTGATTCTCGTCCTGGAACTCCAGATGGAGATGAACTAGACATTCTTGCCCTTTTAATAGAGCGATACGAAGATGAGCATTATCCTATCGAAGCACCAGATCCTATTGAAGCTATTAAATTCAGGATGGAACAAATGGGCTATAAACAAAAAGATCTCGAAAAGATAATTGGCTACAAAGGTCACGTGAGTGAAATTTTAAATAAGAAGCGTAAACTGACTTTAGAGATGGTTCGTAATCTTCATGAAAAGTTGAATATCCCTTTAAATGCTTTGATTCAGGCATATTGACTCCTAGTAAGTTTTCTTAACATTTTAATAGCCTGAAAGTCACCGAAAAAGTTCGATAAATCGGACCCTCCGGGTACTTTTGAAAAAGCGAAACCCGTGATGTTCTAAGAACACAGGGGTTTTTGGTTCAATAAATTATCGTCAAAATATAAAATGATTTATTCTCAAGGACTTACTCGTTCGAGTTTGGAAGGCGAGCAACCAAAATCAAGGTTTAACTTTTACCGAATTAAGGATAAACCACAACTCACGTATTAGTTTTCATAAGCTAGTTTAAGACGGAGATTTATATGTTACATTTACAATATTATTAGCGCCAGCCCCTTATCCGTTAGTGGTCCACTTAAAGACAGAAGAAATATGTAAAATACTACAATATGAAATGTTATTTTTAAAATTTTTTACGATTAGTATACAACATTTGCGCACTGACAGACAATTATGACGAATAAAATAAAAGTATCTACTATATACAACTGCTCTTTAGAAAGGGCATTTAAAACCCCTTTTCTTTGTGACGTTTCAAAAATTCATACAGGTTACGGTATTATGCCAAAAGTGACGCATTGCACCAATGACGAAAGCTGGGGACAAGTAGGCTCAAGCAAAAAAGTATTTGTTACAAAGTCAATGACACAAAAAGGTGGTTTTGGCTCGGTCGACAAAATAATAGAACGGATAGAAAATAAATACTGGAGAATTGAAGTAAACGACTTTCAATCTTGGATGTTGGGATTTTCAAGATTTACAGGCGAGTGGCAGACAACAGAAATTGAAAAAGATAAAATCGTAATAGAATACACGTATACATTGCATTCGGACATTGTTTTGCTTTATCCTTTAAATTGGCTATTTGCAAAGACTTTTTGGAAAACATATATGAAGCGTGTATTAGAGAATGTGAGGCAAATGGCTTATGACAACGAGCCTTACAAGCATGACTAAGGAAGCCCGAACCGATAATAGCACTTTTGTGTTAGTGGGCGAACATATAAGTTTTTTGCTTGCCGTTTTGCCTGCACGGCAGATAGTTGAATTTTCATTTAAGCATAAAAAAGACGGCTTTTCGGCAACTAATTAATATTGTGCGGATAGAAAAAATTTCGTTTTCAAAACTTGCCGAACGTAAAGCTCAAAACTGTTAGTGGCAACCCTATCAAGACACAACAAACAACATAAACAAAAATACTCACTTAATAATTTACTATGAAAACTTCATTTAGACTTAAAAAAACAACTAATATCATTTTTGACTATCTAACTGATATGCAAAAATTCGTTTCTGTACATCCAGTTATCTATCAAATAGACAAGACTGGTAACGAAAGCTATTTAGTTCATGAAACACTAAAGTTAGGATTTATTCCTTTTTCATTTACATACCCTGTGACAATTGAAAAGGATCAAAGCGCAAAAATTGTTATTATTCGTGCAACCGTAATGAAATTGACTAAAATTGAAATGAAATTTGTTTTAAAAACAGATATGGACTATACTCTAGTTGAAGAAAGTATACAATTTAAATCGCCACTTCCAATTAAATCTATAATGCAAAGTATTTTCAGAAAACAGCATGCTCAACTTTTCAAAAATATTGAATTAGTATCATGAAACAGAAATCAAAATTACGTTCAAAAAAAATTAGTTATAACGACAAAATTGTAAATGGCAAAATAGTTTCAATTTCGAGCATCTTTAAATATAATACAGACAGATTCTTTGCACAAGAATTAATAAAACAAAACACATCCAGAATAGTTAAGCCACTTGCTACTATCTCATTCTATAAAGAAAATCAAGATTCAGAATTTTGGAAGGAAGGTTTTAAATATGAACTTATAATTAAGCCTTTTGGACTTTTTAATATTTGGGGCATTCATCACATTAATGTTGTAA
>JAYSYG010000133.1:0-2139 GCA_043716685.1 Sphingobacteriaceae bacterium
CTCCATACAGGGAAGCCATTTTTGTCGTATCTCTTTTGTAAGAGTGTTCCTGCAGACCATAATTAAGATCTACTCCTACAGTTAGTTTTTTGTAAATAAAGGTGGCATATAAATTCTGATAATACCTTTGGTGTTTGGTTTTAACCGCATCAGGCGTTTCATCGCAGGTTAAAAAATTGTAGGTAACTGAAATGTTGTCGTTCAGGTTGTAGTTGGCCGAAAAATCCAGGGCTTTGTTTTTGTTGTTATCCAGGTACTCGTTATAACCATTAAACATACATACCTGTAAGCTTAATTTAGAAGTTGGCAAATAAGTGAGCTTGGCGCCGCTTAAAAAATAGGGCGTATAAAAATTCGGAATGGACATGCTTGAAGTGATATTTTCCCTTGGCTGAAAGCTCTCAAGACCTATATGCGATCTAAAGAAACCCGCATCGAACCAGAGCTTTTTATAGATCTTAAAACCAGCATTGGCTTCCTGTATCAGATTAAAGGTGGCGGGCCATGAGCTTTCTGGCACATCGCCATAATGCAGTGTAATTTTACCGCGTAGGGAAGAGCTTTTGTATTCCATGCTTAAAACGGCCATATTGAGTGAAAACTGGTCTTTACGCGGTGCCAGAGTTGGAAACTGAACAAAATTATTGGTTTCAGTATCGTCGTCATAATAGGCGTAATAGGTCGAAATGTAGCCGCCAATGCGGAATTCAGGGTGGAGCAGGCTATCTATTTTGGAAGCGATCTTTGTTCCCTGCAACTCAAGATTATCACCGGATCTGAAAATGATCTTTGGCGATTTATCATGCAGACTGTCCACTTGGGCTACAAATCCCTGGCTAAGCAGAAAAACGAATAGCAAAAAGCCCGTGTATTTAGTCATTTTAAGAATTCTTTGACAATATAAACACAATAAAAGGGCTAAATTTACGTTTCTAGTATTGATTTGTTAAAAAGAGTCTTTTTATATCTTTTCTTTGCCCTCTCTGCTTCAGGGATTGCTCAAATAAAAAAACGCAGCTTTGCCCAAAGGGAGCTTGGATTTTATGGTGGCGCTTCTTACTATATTGGCGATATTAACCCTCGCGGGCATTTTAAAGCGTCTCACCCAGCCGCGGGAATTTTCTTCAGGTATGCAAAGAGTTACCGCTACGCTTTCAGGTTTGGATTGAATTACGGTCAGATCAGCGGAAACGATGCCGCCAGTGGTGAAGCAGATCAGGTGGAACGTAACCTAAGTTTTAAAAGCCAGATTTTTGAAGGAAATGCAACGGCTGAGTTTAATTTTGTAGAGTATAGAATTGGGCACGACAGGTATAAATTTACCATGTTTGTGTTTGCAGGCCTTGCCGGATTTTATTTTAATCCGAAAACCAGTATTAACGGAACTTACGCTTCTTTGCGCGACAACCATACAGAGGGTAAATCCTATCCAAAATTCCAGGTAAGCATTCCTTTCGGGCTTGGTATTAAGTGGAATATAGGTGAAAAATGCGGGCTGGGGCTTGAATGGGGTCCAAGAAGAACATTTACAGATTACCTCGACGACATTAAAGGAAGTTATAAGACCGCATCCGGGGAAACAGGTCCAAGCTCTCCCGACAAGAGATTAAATGGCTCCGCAACTCCCGGAGATATGCGCGGGAACCCAAGTACAAGAGACTGGTACTTTTATTACGGGGTAACATTAAACATTAAACTTCCCGACCCAAAGTCATTCTGCCCGGGCAGGGGTGGACGCGCACGGTCTAGGTAACAGGTATATAAATGATCAATCATTTATATGAGACACAACGCACCAACAGCTTTTGATTTTTTTAGTACGTTGTATAACTGTGGCATCACTACTCTTTAATAATTCTTACGTATACAGAATTTTCCTTTTTAGTATATAGTTTTACAAAGTAAGAGCCGGCTGATAATTCGCTTATATCCATACTTAAATTTTTTTCAGAGCTTGTAAAAACAAGAGTTTGAGAAAAAACAATTTTACCTGCAATATCAAGTACTTCCACATTTACACTTGATATTTTGTCATCGCGTTTACCAATACTTAGTTTACCTTTGGTAGGATTTGGAAACACGATGTAAACACTTTCATCTAATGTCAACGCCTTTGCCCCTACGCACAAGGATACTGTG
>JAYSYG010000134.1:0-6646 GCA_043716685.1 Sphingobacteriaceae bacterium
TACTAACTTTGTGAAACCATACCTGGTGATTTTCATTTTTTACACTTAAAGCGCTTGCACCTTTTTCGGGTGCCGGGTAACGACTGTAATAAAAACCATTACCGCTCCAAGCTGCGCCACTTATTTTAACCCAATCCAGTTTATCGACTAAATCCTTTCCGGTGGTCATGTCACGCACTTTGTACGTTTGCCAATCGCTGCCGCCTTCGCTTAAACCAAGTACTGCATATTTACCATCTTTGCTGAGCCCAAAAAGTGTCAGCCTTGTTGTACCTTCTTTGCTTAATTTATTGGGATCAATTACTTCTTCAACCTTTCCATCTAACCCTTTTTGTCTGTACAAAACAGATTGATTTTGCAGACCATCATTTTTATAGAAATAATACCATTCGCCTTTTCTGGCCGGTGCTGAATATTTTGGGTAATTAAAAACCTTTTCAATGGCAGATTGAAATTTTGCACGGTAAGGAATCCGGTTAAGATAACCGAATGTTATTTTGTTCTCTGCAGTAACCCAATCCTTTGTTTCAGCGCTTTTATCATCTTCCATCCAGCGGTAAGGATCTTTTACTTTTGTACCAAAATAATTATCTATAGTGTTTCCTTTTTGTGTGACAGGATACGTTAATTGTGCATGCGCATTCATCATGGATAATAACATTAAGAAGAGGGTGAGTTGTTTCATGGTAGTTGGTTGATAGTTAATGGTTAAATAA
This sequence comes from Sphingobacteriaceae bacterium, assembly GCA_043716685.1. Classification (GTDB taxonomy): domain Bacteria; phylum Bacteroidota; class Bacteroidia; order B-17B0; family Aurantibacillaceae; genus Aurantibacillus. Next base: position 717 of record JAYSYG010000134.1, read on the forward strand.
AATTATGGGAAAACTTTATAAATAGTACTACGGTGCCGAATAGTAACCACGATTATTTTTAAATTCATCGCCTTGGTGCGTGGCATACGCAACATTCTGTAATTGCGAACCCAAACAAAAATATTAAACGAGATAAAGTTTTTTAAGTACAGGACGAACACGCAATAACCGGTTTTTTAAAATTTTAATTTTTCCTACGCCTTAGTTGGTAGCCTAATGTGTCTGAAAATATTGCAATGAAAAATCGCTTTTCCAAAGGCAGCAATAGTTTCTAAAGTTAGATACTGTTTATTCAAAGATTTTAGTGCGGGGCACACTAAACATTCCATATCTGTAAAGACAAATCAGTATAAATCTCAAAAGGCGTAAAGTTTTTTTCAGGACAAAAAACTTTAACCCCCTGCCTTGGTTCTTGTCTCACTCAACTAACAATAATCAAAATGTACTGAGAAATTGTCCAAATTTAATCCTTTACGCAACGCACAGACAAGCCATCATTATCATAGACGTTTTTTCCGACCACAGTTGATATTTCATATCCATAACCCGCACTCCCGGTAATAAAGACCTCAGCACTCCACCAATACCCGCTTTCACTTTCATTGTAAAATGATCCGTCACTGCTCCTCCTGCCGCCGGGTAGTGCGCTAAACCCCGTTTGGTTTGTGCCATTGTCGTCATCTTTCCAGCCTGAATTGCTTTTTAATTTTTTAATTAATCCTTCTGCTTTATATTTCAGTTCTTCCCATTGCTCTGAAGTAGGGATATGCCATCCTTCGGGTGCTAATCCTCTCTTATCTTTAATTGCGTACCAATTGTAAAGCTTACCGTATTTTTTACCGTTTTCAGCATTTTTGTTATAATAACACCACGCAGGTTTTTTTGCATTACATACATTAACCCATTCTTCTTTTGTCTTTGCTTCAGGTATGAGGTCACCGTTTTTAAATTTACTTACATCAAGGTTTGTTTCAGTCCATTTTGTGCTGCCGATTTGTACAGCCTTTATACCCGCGGCACTTGCGGGAGTAGGCTTCTCACCGGGCTTAGCGGGTGAGTTGGCAGCCGCTTTTGAAGGGCTGTTCCAATCGTACTTGCTGAAATCAATAATATAGTCGGCCGGTTTAGCATCAGCCTTCGTAACGAGCTTAATAACAGGTTTGACAGGGGGTTGCGGAACCGGTTTGGCAGCCGCTTTTGAAGGGCTGTTCCAATCGTACTTGCTGAAATCAATAATATAGTCGGCCGGTTTAGCATCAGCTATAGTAACAGGCGGGGGAGGAGGAGGTACCGGCCTTGCATCTTTTCTCGCCTGAGCGATTGAACTAAACACGACAAAAAATAATGCGGCAGTAATTAAAAAGTATGATCTTTTCATGGCGTGGTTGTTTTGTAAATCAGTCTGTAAAAATAAATCCTTTTTCAGATATATCATCCAGGTAATCATAAAGCTTATTAGGAATTATTAATCTCAACGTTGGTTTGTGGCTCACTTGTGTCGGATGACTGACCACATGCTGATAAATTAAAGTTTAATATAGAACCAATAAAAATCTAATTTTTTTAAATGCCCGGATTGGAATTTTTGTTATCATAATATCGATTCTTCTTTCTTCCAATACCATTCAGTCGTTATCAGATGCAGGATAACATCCATCAGGGTTTTCAGGATTAAAAATAAGCCCATATAAGGAATATTAAAGAATGCGGGGATGAGTAAGGTAAGGTGCATCGGGATGATGCGCAAGTATGGCAGGAAGAAAACTTTTCCTAAATTAACCGACCGTTCCTTTTGCCGAAACTTATTTTGAACGTACCAAATGATCTGGTTGGCAAAAATACCTAAAGCGGCAATTTTAAAAAAGTTGAAATCAAAGTTTCCCGCATTTTGAAAAGAAAAAACAAATAAAAATATGGCGTAAACAAAATGGAACCCTTCATAGTGAAATAAAAAGAAAAATGAAATGCAGCCTTTGGAAATATTTTTATCAGTTACGGGCTCACCGTTTGAAATAAGGCTGCCGGCAACCATTTTATTGACCGTAAGGATATTAAAAAAAGTAAAAATTCCTATTACTGCACTCTGCAGCCAATAAATCCACAGGTAAGTTTTAAAAGTTCCCGGGTTGTCATAATAATAATAAATGAAAAGTACATTCATTAAAAGCAATGACCAAAATGCAGGGTCTGTAAATATTCTTTTTAAAAGAATCATATATTTATTAATGATGGGGGTACTGAGGCAAATATATCCTTTTTCGCCGCCGTAAGCCCGTGCCCCACACAGAGCGGAGATCTTAGCGCATTCTATGACAAAAAACAAAGAAATTCCAATGTTTTTTTAAGATGCCTCCTTAAACCTTTGCATATTTACAAAAGGCGATTTCCCGGCAATGACCGCAAAGGATCTGATGATAATTTTACACCTGAGTGCATTCATTACAAGCATTTTATTTTTTCCCTCACCTACCTTTCTTTCAAAATATTCTTTCATTTCCGTAACGTTTTTCTTTGCCGATAATGCCGCCATATTCAATAAGGATTTAAGTTTTCTGTTTGCCGGGTGACTCACTTTTGTCTTCCCTTTTATGCTGGGCCCTGAACTGTATTCAAAAGGTGCAACACCACAATAGCATGCAAATTTTCGCCAATGTTTAAATCTGTTTCTCAGCAACGTCTCTGCCCTTGCAGGACGTTACTTCTTCGCCTTGGTGCGTGGCTTACGTAACAAATAATACCCATCACTTCACCTCCACCACCTCCCCAAAACCCAACTCCTTCAATCTCGGCAATTGCGTTTTCGCATCACCGGCCACAAACCATATCATTTTATTCGGGTCAAGGTATTTCTTACCAAGTTTTCTGATACGAGCCACAGTCATATCTTTCACGATCTGTTCTCTTTCTTTTACATAATCATTCTTCCAGCCATACTTGCTTATGTTTTGCAGCATGTTCAGTTTCGCACCGGCTGTTTCGAAAGCACGTGCATTGCTTTTTATCAAAAAACTTTTTGTTGTTGCAAGATCCTGTTCAGAGAAATCATTGGAGTAGCGGGATAAAATACTTTTTATCAACTGCGCAGATTCTAAAGTTACATTGCTTCTCACGCTACTGGCTATGGTAAATGCACCGGGGCTTTTCGTTCCTGCAAAATTGGAAGAGATGCCATAAGTATATCCTTTGCCTTCCCTTAATTCCTGCGTAAGGCGGGAAGCAAAACCACCGCCGCCGAGAATATAATTCATTACGGTCACCGGGTAATAATCCTTGTCTGTTGCGGCTACGGCAGGATAACCAAAACGTATCACAGATTGCTTGGCATCCGGTATATCATAAAAATAAACGGCAGATGTTGCAGGCGCCGGCGGTGTATTGTACACCGGTATCATCACGGGTTTGCCTTTCCAGTCCTTCTCCAATTTGCTTAATGTATTGATGATATCAGGCTTTGCCAACGAGCCCACCACATGCATGCGTGCCGCTGCGGGCGACATGCTTTTTTTATAAAACTCTTTGAGGTCATTCAGCGTTATGGCGTTCACAGATTCAATGGTACCGAGAATATTTTTTGAACGGATATTGTCTTTCCCGTAAATGAGTAAGTTGTAATTGTTCTGTGCAATCGCATTCGGGTTTGCCTGCTGCTGGCGTATCTGGCTTATGGTGCTTTGTTTGATGAGGTCAAATTCTTTTGCATCCCATCTTGGTTCTGTTATAATTTCCTGCAGCAATGCAAGTGTAGCTGGATAGTTTCTTGCAAGGGTATTTACGCTTATGCGAATATCTTCTGCGCCTGCATTTACATTTATGGTTGCGCCCAATTGCTGAATGGCTTCTTCCAGTTCCTGCGGCGTTTTTCTTTTCGTGCCCTGCGTCATCATGCGAGCCATCATGTTTGCTACGCCTACTTTATCAGCATTCTCTAACAGCAGGCCGCCGTCTATATTCATCTCCATTTGCACCAGCGGAACTTCCGCGTTTTCTATGCCATAAACCCGCATACCATTGGAAAGGTTTTGTGTCCATATCGCCGGCACTTTTACTTCCGGTGCAGGGCCATAAGGCGGTTCCTTGCTGCGGTCAAAGCTCGAAGGCGTACGCTCATAAGTTGCTTTTGTCGTAGGGTCCACCTTATCTTCAGCGCCCTGTACAATTTTTTCTTCAGAAACTTCTGCCCGCTTAGATCCCTCCAAAGCAAGCGCCATCGCAGCTTTGGGGACAAAGCTCGTAGCTACGTAGTTTTTGTTTTTTATGTATTTCTCATACACACGTTTTACATCTAAAGTGGTTACTGCCAGAATATTTTTTATATCCTGATCTATAAACCCCGGGTTGCCCGCAAAAATATTGTACTGCGCCAGTTGCGCACCTTTGCCCAATACGCTGGAAAGCGAATTGTAAAACTGTGTTTCTAAACCTGCTTTAATGCGGCTCAGGTCTTTTTCAGAAATGCCTTCTTTCTCAAACATGCCGAAAGCTTCTGTGATTGCTTTTGCCACTTCATCAAGATCTTTATCTGCAAAGGCCCGCACAGAAAGTTCCGTTTGCCCTGCAAGCTCAGATGTGCCGTTGTACATATTTACATCAGCTGTAAGTTTTTTATCTTCTACCAGCACTTTGTAGAAAGGTGCTTTTTTGCCTTCGGTGAGATATTGTGCCATTACCTGCAATGGGTATGAGTCAGGATGATAATCCGGTACAGAAACCCATGCCATGGTAAGCTCCGGCACTCTTGCAAAATTATCTTCATGATATAGCTTAACCGTTTCTTTTACAAACCCAGGCCGTTTTTCCATTGCCGGTGTAGCAGCGCCTCTTTTTATTTCGCTGAAGTATTTTTGTACCCAGCGCTTTGCCTGCACCTTATCAAAATCTCCTGCCACTACGAGCGTAACATTATTGGGCACATACCATCTTCTGAAAAATTCTTTTACATCCGGCAGGGTTGCATTCTGGAGGTCCTCCAGTGAGCCTATTACCTGCCAATTATAAGGATGATCTGCGGGGTAAAGGTTTTTACTGATCACATAAGAAGTATGTCCGTAAGGCACATTATCATAGCTCTGGCGCTTTTCATTTTTCACTACCTGTTTTTCTTTTGCCAGCACATCATCGGTTACGGTGTTTATGAACCAGCCAAGTTTATCAGCTTCTGCCCAAAGCATTTTTTCCAATGCATCTTTGGGAACGGTCTGCAGGTAATTTGTTCTGTCTCTGTTGGTAGAACCGTTTGCTCCGGAGCCACCAATCCTTGCGGTCATTTTATCAAGCCCGCCCTTGCCGAGGTTTTCAGATTCAAGAAATAACAGGTGCTCAAACAAATGCGCAAAGCCTGTGCGTCCTGTTTTCTCCCGTGCCGAGCCTACGTGTGCCGTTAAGGATACCGCAACTACCGGGTCAGATCTGTCAATGTGAAAGACCACTTCCAAGCCGTTGGGGAGCGTAAACTTCTCATAGTTTACTTTGAAGCTGCTTTCGGCCGCAGGTTTCTGCGCACTCGCAGCAGCTGCAACGAATAGAAAAAATATCGAATAAATAAAGTTTAGTTTTCTCATAATAATTTCGGTTAAGGAGATAAAATTAATGTTTTAGAAGTAAACATTCATTGTTTCCGAACCTGCTTCGATTGCACGGTGTTTAGTTTTTTCCGGTAAAAAATATAAGCTTTAATCAGGGTCAAAGTAACTTTGCGGAACTTTTTTTACAGCGTGATGATTACTTTTTCTAACGGTTATTTTGCATAGTGACAGAATAAAATTGACTCAAAATTCTAACCCTTTTCTCCTACCTTTGCGCCCTGAAAACATACTCATATAATAAAATATATATAGCATGAGCGGGGCGTTAAAAGAGGTAAGAACAAGAATAAAAAGTGTACAGAGTACACAGCAGATCACTAAAGCAATGAAGATGGTGAGCGCAGCAAA
>JAYSYG010000135.1:0-2132 GCA_043716685.1 Sphingobacteriaceae bacterium
AAGTTAAGGAAAATACGTCCATACCGCAAGCCCAAAGAATGTATTTGTCGGATCAAGCGAAAAAGTCATGGATGAAAAACTATGTCCAAAGGTTTTCCGATTGATCCTTTTATCACTTGTTATCAAAAAAAATTCCCTTGCATCAAGTTATGAAGCAAAGGAATTTATGACAATTGAATGAATACTTTTAATGTCCTGTTTTGAAAACAGCTTGTTTTTAGTTGAAAAGCAATGGGGTAAATTCTGACAAATAAACACGCCAGTTGGTCCAGGTATGGCCGCCTTCGCTTTCGCGATAAACGTATTTCATGCCCATTTTATCCAGTTTGGCACGGTATTCTTCATTAAATTTGAATAAAAAGTCGGTTTTGCCAATACCAATCCAGTAAAGTTTGTAGCCGTTTTTCATTTGGGTATTCAGCGTTTCATCGATGTTAGAATAAACTTTCGAAGTGTTTTTTACATCGGGGATAACAGCTATTCGAAAACGATCAGACGACGGCAATTTTTATAAAAATGTTACCCGAAAGAGTACTCAATAAGGCAGCGTAATCCATTAAAAACAGAAAGATGATTCTAAATAATTGTATTACAGCAATATAAGTCAACTTTAGAGGCAGATAATCGGATTTTGGCACTCTGTAGACCCGTCTGAATCAAGAAAAATCTCCTCCGAAATGTTAGATTTTAAGCTTCATATTTGGAATAGTTTAAGTTTATAATTCTATGTCTATCTATATTTCAAATACTTCAATCTGTTTGCATACCATTTATTTAATTAATGGTATAGATTATTTCATAGTTCATTTATTTCTCATAAGTTAATAAATATTCATGATCCGGTACAGTATTAAAGGTGTATCTACCACCTTTTTCAGAACTACTTATTAAAGAATTTCCATCATACACCTTTAGTCTTTTGTTAGGCCAAGGATTTAGCACTGTACACGGGTTACCCTTTTCACTGTAAACTTTTACATCGGATATTGATCCATTTATCTTTTTTGCTGAAACAAGAAATGCCCCATTGGCCCTGAGCCGACTAAACTTAGCATTGTCCAGCGGCCATAAAGGGAAAATCCTGATAAATTCCTCATAGCTATCCATCATCGAACAGTTGATATATTCAAGGCTAGCTGCTCCTTCAATGCCATGAAAGTTTCCACGAACTACCATATTTCTTAACATACTCTTGCTGAGCAAAGTCCGAAATCTTCTTAAAAGATCTTCTGCTGGATAACCTCCATGTGCACATACTGCCCATAAAAATCCAGGAGCATTCATTATATCCCAAGAATTTACATAATCAATGGTATTTTTAAAGATCTCCTTAGTTTTATTATCTGAACTTAGAGTTACTTCTCGTCCTGGATACGAGACAAATACACTTGAAAATCCCATTCCTTGATCTGAGGCTCCAAATATCGTTTTACCATTGATCTTTGTAATAGGCAAAGAGCTCATATTATCAACAATGTCTCCCCATAGATTACGACGATCATTATCAATATTAAGTGATTCGCTCATAGGAATTAAGGTACTGAACAGGTATTTAATCGTTGCAATATCAATTGGAGAATTAATTCCATCATTAGTACTCCTTTCTGATGCTCCAGAATATTTGACCACCCATTTCCCATTTTCTTTTACCAGATAGGTTTCCCAAAATGTTGCAAGCTTTTTTAAAAAAGGATATAATTTTGTGGAAAGAAAGTTTTCATCTCTAGTGGCATTATAATACCAGATGCAAGGTGCTGCAGCCCAAGTCCCCATTCCAACTATATTCGAATAAGAATCTTCGGATGCAAAACCAAAGGGCCCTAGTCCAAGCGGATAGAGTAACCCACCTTTTATCCCATTCGGGAACTTCAACGTTCCATCTGCATTTCTCCATCGCCAGCCCGTAGCCAAGTTAAATTCGTAACCCGATTCAGACCTTCGTTGGGCATCCTCCGCGCATTCAAGCATCAGGTCGACATATGGCCGCAATAATTCAGGCCGGTTGCTGGAACAAACTCCAGAATAGGTCATCTGAAAATTGTAACTAAGCTTGTAATTGCTTTTCCAGTTTGGATAATCGGTGGTAATAAAAGGGCCATGAAGAGGAGACGGAAGGTTACCAGTTCTGTTAC
>JAYSYG010000136.1:0-6642 GCA_043716685.1 Sphingobacteriaceae bacterium
CTTTGCCTGTTACCTGAATTATTCTGATTACCCGAAGACTGGTTCTGCTGGCTATTCCTCTGGTTAGAGATCCTGTCATTACCGGGATATGTTGTTGTGCCATTACCCATATTTGAAGGCGTTTCGTTTGTTGAATTACCGTTTCCGGAACTACGGCCACTCATTCTTGGATTTGAATTTGAAAACCGCGGTGTATTATTTTGCTGTTCTGATACCGATTGAAAATACTTGTTACGTCCGCCATCATCCTGCGATTGCATTCCTGATGTTGTGCGCGCGCCGCTGTTTCCACCGCCATTGCTACCTCTTGGTCCATACTGCATCTGACCATAACCACTATTCGGATCATAACTGTTCAGGTATCCCCATTGTGAATTATTATAACCGTTGTAATATCCGGCGTTATAACCATTGTAAAACCCATTGGAATAACCGTAATTATTATAGCCATATCCGCCATAATATCCCGCGCTGCCATATCCATAACCGTTATAGAATGGATCATTGTAATAATTACCGTAGCCAAAGCTGCTATAGCCGCCGTTAGAGTAGCCGTAATTATTATAACCCCAGCCGGTGCTTATGCCCATGCTGTAATTATTAAACTGGCCTGAAGGCATTCCATAATTATATGTGCTGTAAATACTCGTACCGTAACAATACGGATTTTGATTATATGTATATAGATTTGTATAATAAGGATCGTAATAACCCGCCCCGGAAACCGGGTTCTGGAAACGGTTTACCCGCGACGCGTATTGGTAATCGTAATAATCATCTTTGTTATATTGCGGATCTTTATAATACGGATTAGAATCGTCTTTCGCTTTTTGAGCTACCTGTGCTTCTTCGATCCTTTGTTGTTCAAGGGCTTCGGCTTTTGCTTTTTCAGCAGCCGCTAATTTTTCCCTTTGTTTTTCTTCAGCAGGGTTGGTATACACATCATCGGTTGTGGATACCAGTTGCGAACTTTTACAGGAGCTAAGGAAGACAGACACTATTGCTGTAAGAATAAATAAATTTTTCATAGCAAACCTTTTTAAGATTAAATGAGTGGAGATTTTAAGTAAATTTACAAAATTGTGACCTCGTTTCCTTGATTTTTACATATTTTATAGTTTGTGACAATTCTAAATTGAATCAGGTACATATTTTCTATATTTATAATTAATTATGAGCAAAGTTATTACGTTAAAAGAAGAGGATTACAGCAAATGGTACAATGATATAGTTGTGGAGGCCGACCTGGCAGACCACAGTGCAGTGAGAGGGTGTATGGTAATTAAACCACATGGTTATGCCATCTGGGAAAAAATGCAGGCCGCTCTCGATAAAATGTTTAAAGATACAGGCCACGTTAATGCTTACTTCCCATTATTTATACCTAAAAGTTTATTTGAAGCAGAAGAAAAAAATGCAGAAGGGTTTGCAAAAGAATGTGCTGTTGTAACACACTATCGCTTAAAGACGGATCCAAACAATAAAACGAAACTTATTGTTGACCCGGAAGCAAAACTGGAAGAGGAATTAATTGTACGTCCTACGAGCGAAGCTATTATCTGGAGTACTTACAAAGGATGGATAGAAAGTTACCGAGATCTTCCTCTGCTTATTAACCAATGGGCAAATGTAGTACGCTGGGAAATGCGTACGCGCCTTTTTTTAAGAACAACAGAATTTTTATGGCAGGAAGGACATACCGCTCATTCCACAAAAGAAGAAGCCGTTGAGGAGACAAAAAAAATGCTGGATGTATACGCCGACTTCGTTGAAAACTGGATGGCAGTACCCGTTGTAAAAGGTGTGAAAACCGCTAATGAACGCTTTGCAGGCGCAGAAGACACCTATTGCATTGAAGCACTTATGCAGGATGGGAAGGCATTGCAGGCCGGCACATCTCACTTTTTAGGACAGAATTTCGCCAAAGCCTTTGATGTGAAATTTGCAAACAAGGAAGGAAAGCAGGAGTTTGTCTGGGCAACAAGCTGGGGCGTTAGTACACGCTTAATGGGCGCGTTGATCATGAGTCACAGTGATAATAACGGCCTGGTTATTCCTCCAAAATTAGCCCCTACGCAGGTTGTGATCGTTCCAATTTATAAAGGCGATGAAGGACTGAAAAAAGTGAGTGAGGTTGCAAACAGCATTAAACAAAAATTACAAGAGAAAAACATTTCGGTAAAATACGACGACAGGGATTCACAGCGCCCGGGCTGGAAGTTTGCAGAATACGAATTGAAGGGAATTCCGGTACGTATAGCTATTGGGGAAAGAGACCTGGCTAATGGCACAATTGAAGTGGCTCGCCGAGATCTTTTAAGCAAGGAAGTGATCAGGATAGAAGATGCTGATACTTATATTTCAAAATTGTTGGAGGACATGCAGCACAATTTATTTGCCAGGGCTGTAGAGCGGACAAAAAACATGACGCATACGGTTGAAAACTATGAGGAATTTAAAAAAGTGTTGGACGAAAAAAGCGGTTTTATTTTAGCACACTGGGACGGAACACCGGAAACAGAAGAAAGGATAAAAGAAGAAACAAAAGCAACCATCCGGTGTATTCCATTGAATAATCCTTTAGAAGACGGCAAATGCATTTACAGTGGTAAAGCAAGTGCACAGCGTGTTTTATTCGCAAGAGCTTATTAAAAAATCATACATTATGGACACACAATCAGAAAAACAAAAAGAAACGATCTTGTCTTTGCTTTCAAAAAAATCGGTAATGAAGCAGGACGTTTACAGCAATACTATTTCTGTTTTTAACCAGTTAAAAGAAATATTAAAGGAAAGAGCAGAAGATCTTTCTGATGAGATCTTAAAAGTAGATAAACGTATTAATATTTTTTTTAAGGATATAAGTCTGCAATCTATGCAGTTAAAGGTCGCCGGCGATATTCTCGATTTCCAGATGCACTCCAATGTGTTTGATTTTGACAAGTCGCATCCCATGTATAAGACAGCGTATGTCCGTAACACTGAGTTAAGTTCTTATTGCGGAATTATAAGCGTGTATAATTTTTTGGCGGACTCGTATAAGTACAACCGTCTTAATGACCTTGGTTATCTCATTGCCCGCATTTTTATTAATCAGGAAAAACACTTTTTTGTAGAAACAAAAACACAGATAGGTTATAAGTATCACAATTTCAGTACCGAACCCATCACAAAAGAACAACTCATTGATATTGTGAACGAATTAATTATTTACTCGGTTAAATTCGACCTCTTTACGCCTCCATATGACAGTGTAAGACAGGTAACTGTTTATGAAATGCAGGAAAAATCAAGCAGTGCAGCCCTTAGAACAGGTAAACGTCTGGGTTACGGTGGCGGTGCACAGGATAATGCAAGGACGTTTGATGATGAGGCGCATTTATAATTTCAAGGTTCTTTTAAGCCCCAGATTGCACAGATTTCGCTAATGAAAAATTACATCTAACCAAAAAATCCGGGTAATCTGCGTAATCTGCGGTCAAATTTTCGTAATCAATTACTTACAATCGCAGTATGCACCGTTCATTTTCCAGCAACTTATTCTCCGGGTCTATCAACAAAGACAAACGCACATTCTGCAATTCCTTTTTATAACTGGCTTTTAGTTCTTTTCGCTTTATCGCTTCCAAAAATCTTTTTACTTCTTCTTTTGTTTCTAAAATCACTCCCGGTACTGTTGTTGGAAGTCCATCCTCGCCCTTTGCTACCATGGTGAAATAAGAAGTATTCGTGTGCTTCACGGTTCCAATTTTAAAATTCTCGGCAATCACCTTAATACCGATGACCATCGAGGATTTTCCCACATAATTTACAGAAGCAAACATGCTTACCATTTCCCCTACTTCAATAGGTTCAAGGAAGTCTACATTCTCTACCGAGACTGTAACACAGTAATTTCCCGCGTGTTTTGAAGCACAGGCATAGGCCACTTTATCCATTAAGGACAAGATCATCCCGCCATGAATCTTTCCCCCAAAATTGGCGTAAGCCGGAATCATTAATTCGTTAAGCGTGGTCTTCGAATAGGTAACGGGTTTGAAATTATCTTCCATTCTATTTAAATTTATATGAAATAACCATCATTCCCAAAAGAACAAACAATTAAAATGATGATAGGTATTCTACACTTCAACAAGCTCAGTGCGAGAATTGCAATAAAAAAACAACAACATAAACATATGAATTTAAATAATATTTATCTAATTTAATTCCGGGAGAAAAAACGTCGCTATAAATGCCACATTTTTACTAATCTCTAATAGTCATGAAAAATTGCCTGCTTAGTTTAAGTTTTCTATTTTCTACTTTTTTTGTCAATGCACAAGACTCAACTGTCACCAACTTTATAATTTTTGGTAAGATGGAATTTCTCAGTCATACTCAAATTAAGTCAGAAAAGTTCGGAAGGTCTTCATACGCCTATAATCCTACTTATTTTATGGAAATGAAGGCTAATCTCAATAACAGAAATTACCAGCCCATTGGCTTACTTTATAAAAAATTTGAACGCTATTGTATTTACAATAAAATCTATTACAATACGTATGAATTAAAAAAGTACAGAAGAAGAGCAGTAGCCGCCGGAATGCTATACGGAGTAGCGGCCATGGGTTTTCTTCCAATTTATTTTAACGCGCAGAATTATTCAAACAGAACCGGTTATGCGGAATGGCCTAATGTTTTATTTAAAGGAAATCTTTGGCCGCTTTTCTGGGGCCTCCCTTTTATAGAATGCATTACCGCCTGTAAAATAAAAGGCCATGCCGAAAGAACTTTAAAAAACAGGATCTTTTTAGAAGATGCGTATGAGAATTAAGTACTTTTACGCAAGTGAAAAATAACTCATCTGTTAAAATATTCATCATTGGTCCTGCTTACCCTCTGCGTGGTGGTCCTGCACAATTCAACGAGAATCTCTGCGGGGAACTCAACAAAGAAGGACATAATGCGCAGATCATTTCCTATTCCCTTCAATATCCGAATTTCTTATTTCCCGGCTCGAGCCAATATGAAACAAGCGGCACCGCACCTGTGGGAATTAAAATTCACACGCTGATAAATACCATCAATCCATTCAACTGGCTACGTGTTGCCCGTTTTATTAAAAAAGAAAAACCTGATTTTATTTTATTTCGTTATTGGCTGCCGTTCTTTGGTCCCAGCCTGGGAACGATTGCACGGCTCGTAAGATCGAAAACAAAGGTGCTTGCCCTTACAGATAATATTATTCCTCACGAAAAACGCTTCGGTGATAAACCCTTCACCAATTACTTTGTAAACAGCTGCCACGGTTTTATCGCTATGAGTAAGACCGTTTTGAATGACATTTCTAAATTCTCGGATACGAAGAATAAAGTTTACTCCCCTCATCCCATGTATGAAACTTATGGGCCAATCGTTTCCATGCAAGAAGCACGGACTAAATTAAAATTAAATCCTGAAGATAAAATTGTTTTATTTTTCGGCTTGATCCGTCATTACAAAGGCCTGGATATTTTGTTGGAAGCCATGTCGCATCCTGAAATTAAAAAACAAAATATAAAACTTTTAATTGCTGGAGAATTCTACGAAGACAAACAACCTTATTTAGATCTTATTCAAAAACATGAACTTCGGGATCAGGTCATTCTTCACGACAAATTTATTGCCAACGAAGACGTCCGTTATTATTTCTGCGCCAGTAATTTAGTCGCACAAACTTACCGCAATGCGACCAATAGCGGTGTTACCATGGTAGGTTATTACTACGAAAAACCTATGCTTGTAACACATGTTGGCGGACTTGCAGAAATTGTCCCTCATGAACAATGCGGATACGTAGTAAAAAATTCAGTTCCACTTATCTCCGAAAAAATTCTTGCTTATTTTAATGAGAGCCGCGAAAAAGAATTTAGACAGAATGTGATACGGGAAAAGAAAAAGTATGAGTGGAAGGAGTTTATTAAGAATTTAATTCAGTTATATAGGGCTTCATAAAAGCCACAGATTACGCTGATTTCGTGCATCAATCTAGTATATGTTTAACCCTAAATTATCGTCAAACCTAACATGATTTTCCGTGGCTCTTCACTAACCCTGTTAGGGTTTTGTGCAAGAATACAATTAACTTAACACTAGTATCCAAACCTAAAACTGTGTGCAATCTGTGTAATCTGTGGCAAAAAGGTCTGTTATGAACACTTGTTAATACTTTATAACACCTGTTAATACTTTTTTTGAAGCTCTGAAATCCTGAATAGGCTTATAATCAGGTACTTTATTTTAAAAAGTTAATTACTCACTTTTTTGTTAATAACCGCGTTTTACTGACTCCCCAAGCCTTAGTATATTTAATGGTTATCCCTTATTTATGGCATTACAGGTAAACGTAAACGATATACTTTCCCAGCTCTATCAGCATCGCGGCGTAGTAGAATTTTTATTCGCCAACCGCGAAAACATCACGGTGAATGAATTGTTGGCGCGCGAAGATATTACCCACGAACAACTCCAAAAACTGAAATCGCTCGATCTCGTTTACGAATATGAAAATATTGTGAGCCTGAATGATGCGGTAATGGCCATGTTCGAAGATTTTATGGAGATTGGTGAAGTAACGCCTGGATTCATAAACGATTACATTAACGAGTTAACACGTCACAT
>JAYSYG010000137.1:0-2127 GCA_043716685.1 Sphingobacteriaceae bacterium
GAGTTAACCGGATTTTCGAGTGAGGCGTAATGAAATTTATTTTTATTGGAAAGTTTGAACTCAATGTTCTGCTTTACTGTGGCCTGTGTTTTTTCTCCGAAGCCTTTCAGAGTAATTAAACGGTTCTCGTTACAGGCGTATAATAATTCGCCAATGCTTTCGACCTGTAGCTCTATCCACAACTGGCTGACTTTCTTAGGCCCCAGGCCTTTTATGCCAAGCATTTCTATAACACCATCTGGAGTACTTTCTGTTAATTTTTTAAGTTCTGCGGTTGTGCCTGTTTCGATCAGCTCAATTATTTTTGCGGAGATACCTTTGCCAATACCTTCGATCGCTGATATTTCTTCATGAGTTTTTCCCTGGAAATCATACCTCAGTTTTGAGAGCCGGAATGCGGCATTCGTATATGCCCTCGTTTTAAAAGGATTTTCGTTGTGCAACTCCATCAACTTCGCTGTTATCTCGAGTGCATCTGTTATATCGTCGTTGCTCATTTACTCAACATTGCCTGGGCTATTAATAAATCGTGTGGTGAAGTGATCTTGATATTCTCTTCATTTCCTTCAACCAGTATAATGCTTTCACCGGTAGATTCAAGTACCGTGGCGTCATCTGTAAAGGCATGGCTATAGTCCTGTTCAAATGCTTTTTTAATCATTGACACCAGAAAACATTGTGGTGTCTGGATGATCTTGTATTCGTTCCTGTTCACCGAATGGTTTACATTGTTGCTGATCTTTCTCATGCTTTCGTTTACCGAAATACAGGGAACTGCACACCCTTTCGAAAAAGCGGTGTCATAACAATTGCCAATTGTTTGCAACGATACAAAAGGCCTTGCCGCATCATGGATACCAACAATTGCTTTTTCGTTTTCAATTAACTGTAGGCCGTTCTTTACTGAAGCAAAACGTGATTCTCCTCCAAAAGTGATACGAATGTCTGCGTTTTTGAGATCAAATTTTTCGATGAGTCCTTCCAGGTATACTTTATAATTTTTGTGAACCGAAATAATAATACTGATTAAGGAGTTATAATTCAAAAAACAACGAATTGTTCTGATAATTACTGGCACTCCTCCCAGGTCAATAAACTGCTTGGGCTTGTCGCTTTTCATTCGACTGCCAATACCGCCCGCTACTATTATTACATATTGTTCCTGCACCAAAGAGTCAGTTTAAAATTCTAAATTAATAAAAAAATCCTGACCAAACCGGGCAGGATCTCTTAATACCGGGGAATTCTATTCCTATTTTTTCTTCGGAACAAGGTATGTGTTCGACATGTCCATATAGTTCATTGGATTTTCAGGAAGATTTCTTACATTTTTTTGTTCGAGCCTGTAGTTCTCATCATAGAATAAAGGCATACATGCAGCCTCATCCAGCACAATTTGCTCTGCTTTTGCAAATAATTTGTAGCGCTTTGTTTTATCACCTTGCGAACGAGCAGCTACGAACAAAGAATCAAACTGCTTGTTTTTAAACCTGCCAAAATTAACATAGGATTTTTCTGTGTAATCCTGCGGAACATGTTTACCGTAAAATAAAGTCAGGAAAGACTCCGGATCAGGATAATCGGCTATCCAGGCATAACGGAAAAAATCGCTTTTGCCACTTTGAATATTCTCAATATGTTCCGGCCAGGTAACAACATTCATGTTTACATTTACACCTAAATTTTCTTTAAGCATTTTCTGAATCACCAGGGCAACCAATATATTCCTGTCGCCGCCGCCACTATTAATTTCAAGATTAAACTCGGGCAATCCCTTTCCTTCAGGATAACCGGCCAAAACCATTAGTTTTTTTGCCGAATCTGGATTGTATTTATAACCCCTCAGACTTTTGTAAGGATAGCCTTGCTTTTCAAACACCTCCGTGTAAGGCACCATGCCGTAAATTGCTGCACTACCTTCACCTTTAATTGTGTAGTCTGCTATTTTCTGCCTGTCTATTGCCAGGTTAAAAGCAAGGCGGATTTCTCTGATCGAAAAGAAAGGATTCGTTTGAAGGTTGAAACCATAATAATGTGTGCTTAAGGCAGGAGAAGAATAAATATCAAAATCGATACTCTTTTTACCCGTTTCCATTTCTCCAAAGATCTCATGAAACATTTCAACCG
>JAYSYG010000138.1:0-6613 GCA_043716685.1 Sphingobacteriaceae bacterium
AATCAAAAACAACCGCAATAAACTCTGTGAACCGAGAAAGCATAGTTGACTTGACACTAGTGCATTTGCCTTTCAGATTCTAAAAACTTAAACAGGAATTTCACTAATTCTCACGAATTGATTTGTGCAAATTCGTGAAATTCGTGTTAAATTTATCACGCCTGACAGACTATCAGTCTGCAAAAGAGTTTCTGGTTAAATATCCGCATAGGGGTTTAATTTCCCTACGTATTCACCATTCAAAAATCCCGTAATAAATTAGATTATTTAAATATTCCCATAACTTCTAATTGCTCCAGATAGACCCTTTTCCCTTTATAAATGGCGGTTACAAAGGCGTCGCTTTGGCCAGCCTGCAACACCCTTTTACAAAGTGAATAGGCTTGTCCTATGGTTTCAAAATTTCCGCCAATGGTAATGCGGGTTATTCCATCGCTTAATTCAAGACTTTCTACTTTTCCAAAACCATTCAGGTGTTTATAAGAATAATTTTCGTTGTGCCTGTAAGCTGCGATCTGAACTTTAAACCCGAGACTATCTGCACTGATTTGCCCATATTTTTCTGCAAATTTCAGAGTTCTTGCAAGGCTATTTGATTTTACTTCCAAAGAATCTGTTTTCCCACTTTTATCGTCTTTTATTGCATTTGTATCAGATGAATGCTGAATAAAATTGGGATTAAGATCAATGTCGTATTTTTTCTCCACAAAATTTTTAATCCCTGAAGCATCTATCTCGATTATCTTCCATTCGAAATTATTGTGCATGTAAACTAATTTAAAAACATCACCGGTAGGCAGTGTAATAAGATATTCTCCTGTAATTTTATTTGGAATAACCGTGGAAAAAAGTTTATTATTTTTAGAGGCAATTTTAACCAGAATTTTAGAGTCAACAGGAACTCCGTCGAGTGTAACCTTACCTTTTACAAGGTAGATTGTCGGTTTTTTTCCAATATAGCCGGGATCCACCGAATAAATATCATTTAAACCAAAGCCACCGGTTTTTTCGCTTGAATAATACCCGGTTTGTCCATCAGCTGTAACGACATAATACCTGTCGCCACCCGTGGTATTTATTGGATATCCCAAATTAACAGGACTACCGAATGTAGAGTCTAACGGATTAAGTGCAGACTGAAAAACGTCGTAATCGCCCATACTATTTCTTCCCTTGCTACTAAAAAATAATGTAATGCCATCCGCGTGTATAAAAGGTGCATCGTCGTCGTATTTTGTATTAATAGAATCTCCCAGGTTAACTATATGTCCCCAGGTGCTATCTGCCATAAGACTAGCCTTGTATATATCGCGCGCCCCAAAGCCTCCAGGTCTTTCACTTGAAAAAAACAATGTCTGTCCGTCTGAAGTTAACGAACAACTTCCCTCCCATGACGGTGAATTTATCTGCCCCTTTAATTTTACCGGGGTACTCCACTCAAGTCCATCAAGCGAACTAACATAAATATCACCGTTATCATACCCTTCATTGCGGTAAGTAAATAAGCGGGTCCCATCCGGACTTATTGCTATCGCTGCCTCATGTATGTTGGTATTTATTGTAGAAATTCCCCAGGGCTTAACCCAGGAATTATTTTTCCTGGTTGAAATGAATACATCTTCGTAATATTTCCCACTACTATCCTTCTCCTGAAAAGCATTTTGTCGCCCCCCCTTACTGCCTCTGCCTTTATACGTAAAAATAATTTTTGCTTCGTCCGCAGCCAAAACCGGAACATATTCATCATTTTCGGAATTCACATTATTTCCCGCATTTGAAATTTTTGTTTCTGTTGGATGTGCATAAAAATAGCTTGCGTTGGCAATGTATCTTTTGGTTTGCTCAGCCAGTTTTTTCTTTTCAGGAGACAGGTTTTTTTGAGCGAGGTAAAGGTCGATGAAGTAGTTAGCTGAGTCAAATTTACAATTGTAATGCAATGCCCGTGCAAGATCAAGAGTAATATCTCCCGCTTTTTTATTTTTAAGGTAAACTTCCGTTAAAAGGGTTAAGGCGATATCGCGTTTACCACTCATGTTAAGCGCACAATTTCCGTAAACGTATTTTAAAAAGAAGTCGCCAGCGTGTTTTTTATAAAGGTTTTCAAAAATCGGGAAGGCTAGCTCGTAATTACCTTCTTCTGAGAGAAGACGTGCATTTTTTAAGGAATCTTCTTCGACGATACTCCAATTTTTTTGCGCTATAAGAAGATTGCAGCTAAAAATTAAGAAAAGTAAAAATAGCAATCTCATTGGTGTGTTTTTTTAAAGTTCAAATCAAATAGTCACAATATATTCCACGTTTATGTAAAGGCAAAACGTATAGCCAAAAATAGCTTGAAATTCTTCCAAAAAGGTTAATTTTCGATGGTTGGAGTCATTTAGAGGTTGAGAAGAAGAAAGTGATCGGTGGTTATGGCGGCTGTATTGTGAAAAATCCATTTACTCTGACTGCGATTCAAATTAAAATTGATCTATAACTAAAAAAAAGTATTTCAGAAACACAGGTTTAAACTAAAATTTGTAAGACGGTTTGTTTTGATTAACCAAACAGATTATCTACATTTAGATACTGTTGAAATTAGACTAAATTTCTTCAGGCCAGCCAGTCTGTTTGATCTTAGCTGAATCAATAATCCGCATCTTAACCATTTATAATTTTAAAACGGCAAAAAATTAATGCGTCCATTTTCAACTAAAAGTGCCGGAAGCAATCTCTCCAGGAGCCTTCTCCCAAAGATGCTTTTTTGTGTTGTAGTAACGGGTTTACTTATCCAACAGTTATACGGTTATGGTTTTCTTACCACACATTCGGCAATTTTGGTAAGTAGCCTGGTTTTTAGCTTTATTGCAGCTATTCTTATCTTAACAACATCCAAAAAGCTTGATAACCTGGACAATCAGAGAAAAGTTGCAGAACACCTGACTATATCTTTAAACGAAGATCTTGAAAAAAGAGTAAAAGAAAAAACAGATGAATGGGAACAAGCGTATGTTGAACTGCAAAATCAAAAGGAGCTCTTTTTAACCTTATTTCGTAATGGCCCCGTGGCAAAAGTTTTATCAACTATTAATACAGGAGTTATTGTAGATTGCAGTGACGCCTATTTTCAAACATTCGGATTCAATCGGGATGATATCATTGGAAAAACCGCAAAGGAGTTCGGCATTATTTCAGATCTTCAGCATAAAAGTAAAACTACCGGTCAGCCAGATTCGTCAAACACCATAACAATTGAAGATTACCAGTTAAGAAATAAAGATGGAGATTTAATATGGATAACAACTTATATTAGCACAGTAATTTTAAATGGGGAAGCTCACCTATTAACCACAATGCTGGACTTCACAGAGCGGAAGAAGATTGAAGAAAGTTATAAATACATATTGCAAAATGCTACCGACATTATTTATACCACTGATAGTAACGGAAACTTTGATTTTATTAACGAATCTGTTACACCCTTTATCGGGTATACTCCTTCCGAATTGACAGGAAAGCATTTTACCAGCCTTGTTCATCCGGATTTCAGGCGCGAAGCCATACGGTTTTATTTAAAGCAATTCAGTGAAAATATAAATCATACTTATTTTGAATTTAAAATAATTGATAAAAATACCGTTGTAAAATGGATCGGTCAGAATGTAAAAATTAAAAAAGATCCGCAAGGTAATTCTGCCGGATTTCTGGCTGTTTCACGAGATATTACCGAACGCAAAAATCTTGAAATTGATCTACAACTAAAAAACGAAAGGCTTGAAGAGGCCATGCAAATAGCCAAATTCGGTTATTTTGAACATGATCTTACGACGAATAAAATTACCAGGTCAAAAGAGTTATTCGAAATATTTGAAATTGATAACGCCGCTTTTTTTCTCGACAAAGAATCGTATCTCAATTTTTTAATGCCAGATTCTGTAGCAGAATTTGCCAAACATCTGGAGAAACTTACGGTTTTAAAGAAGCAAAGTAGTATTGAATACCAGATAAAAACGCTTAAAGGAAACTTAAAACATATTTTTACAAATGCCAGGCCTATACTGGATAAGCAGGGAAATGTAATTTTAGTACGTGGTACCACCCAGGATATTACGGACCGGAAATATGTTGAATCAGAATTAAGAAAAGCAAAGGAATTATCGGAGCAATCTGTAAAAATAAAGGATCGGTTTCTTGCCAATATGACACATGAAATACGCACCCCCATGAATGCAATTCTTGGTTTTTCGGGTATTCTTAACGAGTCACCTTTAAACACAAAGCAAAAGGAATGGTTAAAAACTATTATTTCTTCGGGTGAGAGCCTTTTGGTGCTTCTGAATGATCTGCTTGATTTTTCTAAGATTGGGGCTGGAATGATTCAAATAGAAAATTTACCGGTTTCTCTTGATCAGGAACTCGAATCTATTTTAAAATTAAACGAAATAAAACCAGGTGAAAAAAATATTGAGCTAAGGTTTGAAATAGAGGGTACACTGCCTGAGCTGGTTTTCAGCGACCCCTTTCGTTTACGACAAATATTAACAAACCTGATAAGCAATGCTGTTAAATTCACCAATAAAGGTTTTGTTAAATTAGCGACTACTATTTTAAATGAAACGGAGACAGATATTGCAATTGAATTCAGAGTTATAGATTCAGGTATAGGCATTTCGGAAGAACAGAGCAAATATATCTTTGACCGTTTTACACAGGCTTCTTCCGAAACAACACGCATCTACGGCGGTTCGGGTTTAGGACTAAGTATCGTGAAGGAACTAACCCTGCTTTTAAATGGTAAAATCGAACTCTTTAGCCGTCTAAACGCCGGCTCTGAATTTATCCTCACGCTTCCATTTAAAAAATGTACGCGCCAACAGATAGAGGAATACAAAAAACAATCTCAGAAAGAGGACCTGGACGATAATTTAAGATTAGACCGGCTTGATGTTTTATTGGTGGAAGATAACCGCATAAATCAACAATTTGTGGTTGCTTTAATGGACGATTTTGGCTTTACTACAGTTTTGGCAAACAATGGAAAAGAGGCCGTACAAAAAATGAAAGACCGGACTTTTGACATTGTACTCATGGATATGCAGATGCCGATTATGGACGGCGTGGAGGCAACACGTGTCATCCGCAATTCGAAAGATACTACACCCATAATCGCTTTAACGGCGAATGCGATGATAAATGAGCGTGATAAGTGTTTTGAGGCAGGTATGGACGATTATGCAACAAAGCCTATAATAACTTCTGAACTGTATCAAAAAATGAAAAGACTTGTTCCTCACAAATTAATAAGCGCGGCTAGTTTGAGGGAGGATGTAACCGCCAGAATGCGATTAGGGAGTCCGTTTAATTCGAAAGAATTAATGGAAATTTTAAATGGCGACAAAGACGGCCTTAAGGAATTAATTTTTGTATTTCTTGAAGACACGCCAAAAGATGTTGAAAAACTGAGCTTAGCAATTAAAAAGGAAGATTATAAATCCATTGAACAGTTTTCTCATAAACTTGTTTCATCGTTTTCGGTTATGTGTGCTACTGAGGCAGCTGATATTCTTAGAGAAATGGAAGGAATGGCTGAAACCACTTCGTCTATCAGAGAGATCAGAAAATTATTTGAACAGTTCCTTGGTATTTTTTCACAGATAAAAGCGGATCTGAAAAAGTTGTAGTCCAGGTAGAATTTAATTACATTTAAGAACACAATATTTAAACCACTTATGAACTGCATTATCGTAGATGATAATAAACTTGAAAGGGTTATGTTAAGACACTTAATCTCTTCTATTGATTCTCTTGTTATTAAAGGGGAGTGTGAAAATATAATGCAGGTGATAGAAATTCTTAATAAAGAGAAAATTGATCTTTTACTCCTGGATATTGAAATGCCGGAGATGACCGGTATAGACTTCTTAAAAAGTATAAATAAGCGACCACTGGTTATACTCATAACCGCCAAACCCAGGTATGCCGTTGACGCTTTTGAATACAATGTGGTTGATTTTATTGTTAAACCTGTTAAGCAAGACCGGCTTTTAAAGGCAATTATAAGGGCTAAGGAAATACTTGAGAGTGTTAATAATACACTTGAAACAACCAAAGATTATTTTTTTATTAAGGGAAAAGGGGCTCACTTTAAGCTCCTGTTCTCTGATATCCTCTATATGCAGGCTCTGGGTGATTATGTAAATGTTTTTACCCTTAATAAAAAATACACTATTAATTATACGCTAAGTGCCATAGAGGCGGAGTTGCCAGCCGGAAAATTTATGCGTGTTCACAGATCATACATTGCTGCCGTTGACAAAATAGATTCTATTGAAGAAGGGACTGCCTATATCAATCAACAGCCTATTCCTATTGCCAACAGTCAGAAAGCAGCGCTTAATAAATTGCTTAACCTGCTTTAAAAAACAGTTTCCGCAATTTAACTACAAAATAAACCGGTGTAACGGTTTTTAATCATTAGTGTCCGAAACGAATTTTCAATAAAAGGAAGTTACTGAATACAATTAAAGCTGGTTTTAAAGGAAAATTTGGGCAAGTCAGGTCTGTAATATAACCGCTTACTTCTTCATTGGTGAATGGTTCTTGACTACCCAGCCACGATGCTTTTACTATTATA
>JAYSYG010000139.1:0-6611 GCA_043716685.1 Sphingobacteriaceae bacterium
GGTCCATCACTCATTTCCTTGAGAAGTATTTCAATAACCTCTTTTCCAAAATCTTTGCTGTCATCATCCGAACGTGCCAGGGAATAAGCTTCGTCAATAAATAAAATTCCCCCGCGAGCCTGCTCGATCATCTTCTTTGTTTTTGGGGCGGTTTGACCAATGTATTCACCCACAAGGGCTGCACGATCTACCTCTACAACATGTCCTTTTGAAAGAAGCCCCATTTTATTATAAATTTTACCCAGCATTTTAACGACAGTTGTTTTTCCTGTGCCAGGGTTGCCGGTAAAAATGCTATGAAGAGACAGTTTTGCCGAATCTGAAAAACCCTTTTCTTTGCGAAGCTTGGTAAATTTTAAATAGGTAATATTTTCACGGATTGATTTTTTTACATTTTCCAAACCGATGAGTGCATCCAGCTCCGCCAGAAGTTCTTCCAGCGTTTTATTGCCAGAAGAATCATCTGATCTGGTATTCTTACCTGCGAACGAGGCTCCGGCGGCAAGGGTTTGTTCAATTGTTTTTAAAATTGGTGTATCTCCCTCTTCCTCCACATCAGCACAGTTGAATGCAGCGGCGGCAATCAACACGTCATTAAATACGATCTCGAGCATGTAGCGGTCATCTGTCCAGATTCCAGGTGTATCACTTCCCCAGGCCTTTTCAAAAACATACGTAAAATTTTCTTTACCCGTATCCACAAAACCTGTTTGTATCAACGATGCTTTTGATTGCCCGGCATCATCATAAAAATTAAGGAACAGCTCGTAATGATAATCGAGGTTGGTAAGATTTTTGAATTTTATTTCGGCCCAGACATACTTGGTCGTTTTTTTATCAAAGGTCCTTAAATAGTTTCTTTCCCGGTCCTGCCATCCGTTTACATCACTGTTATATAATTTAATGTGGTCTATTTCCAGGTAAGGATTTGCAGCAGTGTGCACCAGTCCTACCTCGTTAACGTGGAAAACCCTTTCTCCGAGCAGAGTGTCATCTATAAACGCTTCCCACTTGTAGCTTCCTTTTTTCCAGAAGCTGCCTTTCGTTTCAACACCCCAGCCGTCGCGCACGTAAAAAATATTTTCTTCTTTTTTTACACTGATTGCAAGTTCGCGGTTGCAGTATTCAACCTTGCCGGTAAGATCAGAGCATTTCAGGTTAATTTTGGCGGACCAATCTTCTTCATCAAAAAGTTTATTGTAAATGGCCAGTTCAATACGGATATAATCAATCTCAGCTTTATCAAAAACACTCCGGTAGCGTTTCTGGTTATTCACCATCCACTCATTGTTGCAAAATGTTTGCAGACTTTTGAACTTATATTTTTTCTCCATAGAGCCTTAAAATAACACTATAAAAATAAAGAATTCCATGGGAATTAAGGTGTGCTGTTAAAACTTAAATATTTGGGCGATAATCAATAATAAAGTAGTTTTGCAGCCATGAACCTGGTGTTTGATAGCGTTGAGATCTTAAAGGTTACAACTGTTTTATTTGCTGTAATCGACATTATAGGGTCTATTCCTGTAATAATAAATTTAAGGCAAAGTGCTGGGAGCATAAATGCATTTAAAGCTTCCTGGGTCTCCCTTGCCATTATGATCGTATTCTTGTTTGTAGGGCAGACTATTTTAGAGATCATTGGCATTACCGTTGGCGATTTTGCTATTGCGGGTTCCTTTGTATTATTTTTTATAGCCCTCGAAATGATCCTTGGTATAAAAATTTACCGTGATGAACTTCCCGCTACGGCTTCGGTTGTTCCGCTGGCATTTCCCTTAATCGCCGGCACCGGAACGTTAACTACGCTGCTTTCTATCCGCGCCGAATACAATCTGCTTTCAATAATCATAGCAATTATATTAAATGTGATCATTGTCTATTTGGTTTTAAAGTACCTGATGCTTCTCGAAAAATTACTGGGTGTAGGTGGAATTGCGATAATAAAAAAGGTGTTCGGCATTGTATTGCTGGCGCTTGCTATTAAATTATTCCGAAAATACACCGGCTTATGATCTCGCGTCCATTAACCACTATACTTTTATTAATCGCCTCAAACACGTTTATGACGATTGCCTGGTATGGTCATTTGCGTTACAAAGACCTGTCTTTACTAAAGAATATGGGCTTAGTAGGAACCATTTTATTAAGTTGGGGAATTGCCTTACTTGAATATTCTTTGATGGTTCCTGCGAATAAGTTAGGGAGTTCCATAAATGGCGGCCCTTTTAATATGTGGCAGTTAAAACTTATTCAGGAAGTTATTTCTATTTCAGTATTTGTAATTTTTACATTAATTTTTTTTAAAACCGACCAGTTAAAGTGGAACCACAGTGTTGGCTTTTTATTTTACTGGATGCAGTTTATTTTTTCTTCAGGAAATAAAGTAAAAAGAGACAGGATTGGAATGATTAAAGTGAACAAAGACAGCGAATACCTTGTTCCGTATTTTATCCTGGCTCCCTTTGATCCCTTAAGCCCTGGTTCCCTCAGGATGTTGCTTCCCTCAAATATTCCAGGAAAGGGTGCATGGCTTTAAAACCTGCAATTATTATCGTGTCGATATTCTTTTCAGTCAATTGTTTATCGCTGATAAGATGGCTTACAATAAAATGTTTGTTCTTTAAGATCTCAATGTGCGGATGATCTTTATCGAAGCCTTTTGGCGCTGATTTAAGTTTGCCTTCTTCATCAAGTCCTTTAAAATATTTTTTAAAGGAAGCCGATTTTATAATTTTAAAAAAGGGATCAGAATTATAATCAATTTCCTGCCGTATGGCATTCAGCATTTCCGGCTCCGGCATCCATACGCCTCCTGCAATAAAACTTGCGCCTGGCTCTATATGAAGATAATAACCCGCAACCAACGATTTTTTTCCTCCCGGATTTATACTTGCGCCAAAATTTGTTTTGTAAGGTGTTTTGTCTTTCGAAAATCGTACATCTTTATAGATCCTGAAAACACAGTCTTTTGCTTTCATTTCTGACGGGATCTTCTTATCAAATTTTGCAACGCCTTTAATGATCTTATCAATAAAAATTTCATGCTCTTCTTTCGCTTCAAGATAACGGTCTTTATTTTTTTCAAACCAGTCACGGTTATTATTTGATTTTATGTTTTTTAAAAAGCTGGTTGTCTTTTGCATACGTTTTAATGTTTAATGACAAACGAAGTGTTACGGTAGCAGGCAATTCGTTTACGAATATTAAAATTTAATTCTGAGCACCAAAGATAAGTTTTATTGGTTAAATTTGATTTATTGAAGCATCTTCTTAAAAATACTTTACTTTTTTTAACGGCATTTGTACTCCTTACTTGTCAGACAAAAAGACAATACACGTCAAAACCCACCAAAAGTCTTGTGAATCCGGATAGCGATCTGCTGGAAGCAAATGCTATCGCCTATCACATCAACGACTCAATTACTACCACCTATCTTGAAATAAAGAATGAGAACTTGTTATATAAACGACCGGATACTACAAAAGCTTTTTATGCTGAGGTCAGAATCTCTTATAAATTGGTAACAGAGCAAAACTCAAGGAAAATACTCGACAGTGGCACATATATTTTAAGAGATCGGGCGGATGGTGAATATGTAAAAATGAAGTCGCTCTACTCAACATTTAAACTGAGAGCATTTACCGGCAATAATTACTACCTGGAAATAGAGATTTTTGACTGGAATAAAAAAACAAAGTACACGCAGGGGATAAATATTTATAAGCAAAGCGCGTATAGTGATCAGAATTTTTTGGTCACATTAAGAGATACGGTAGTGTTTAAAAACAATTTCCTGGCAAACGATGAGGTAATTGTGCGTTTTACAAATCCTGCTATCTCACAAGTAACGGTGGACTGTTTTTTTAAAGAGTTTGGTCCGGCAATACCACCCTTTTCAACCAAGGCTGCTGATGAAATGAAGTACAAGCCAGACAGCGTATTTATAATGCAGTTGAGTACAAATCAGTTTATGCTTACCATGCCGGAAAAAGGATTTTACCATATCAAAACAGAGCCTAAAAGTTACCTTGGCATTACACTCTACACATACGATAAAACATTTCCGGGAGTTAGCAATAGCGATGAGATGATCAACTGTACGCGTTATCTTATGAGCAGGGAAGAGTTTGAGAATTGCAAAGATGCGGCAGACAAAAAAAATTGCATAGATAATTTTTGGCTGACTTTAGGCGGTAGCAATGAACGCGCCAGGGAATTATTAAAACGGTATTACGGAAGGGTGAAAGAAGCAAATAAAAGCTATAGCAGTTACACACAGGGCTGGAAAAGTGACAGAGGGATGATCTTCATTGTTTTCGGTCCGCCCACAAATATTTACAAGAGTAAAAAGGATGAGATCTGGGTTTACGGCAATGAAGCGAATCCGAACACGTTGCGTTTTGTGTACAATAAAACCGAAAACCCGTTTACTGACAATGATTTTGTAATGGAACGCTCACAGTTTTATAAGGAGAATTGGTATACCGCAGTGGAGTATTGGCGGCAGGGATTGATTTACCTGGATAACAGGAGATAATTACAGGGATACAAGACTAAAAAGACTTGAGGGAACAAAACCGAATTATCAAAAGTAATTACGGACATCATTCAAAAACTTGCCCTGCTTTATTTTAGTCTTATGCCCTGGCTCCAAACTCGTTTTATAACGTTCCATTCTTAATAGCCTCATATCCTTCATCAACTGGAAGATTCAAAGCTTTTGAAGCCGCTACTGCCAGCTCATCACAACGGTTATTTTCAACATTACTGGCATGACCCTTTACCCAATGAAACTCATGTTTTTGGGCGTCGTACACCCTTAAAAAGCGTTGCCACAAATCGGGATTTGCTTTGTTTTTGAACCCTATTTTTCTCCAACCAAATACCCATTTTAAATTGATAGAATCCACTACATATTTACTATCAGAATACACTTTTACTTTTAAATCATTATTGGTAACGCTTTCCAGGCCAACAATTACGGCGAGCAGTTCCATGCGGTTATTTGTTGTATGTTTAAAGCCGCCACTTATCTCTTTGCGGTGGTTCTTAAATTTTAGAACAAGCCCAAAACCTCCCGGGCCGGGATTTCCGCTTGCAGCACCATCTGTATATAATTCGACAAAAGATTCCATATATTTATCTGTTAAAGTATATTTTTTAAGTCAAATACCAGAAGGCATTCTAAAATTTTTTAAGCGCATCTGTGTGAATGAAATGTTTACTGGATCAAACAGTTGATTGAACATCTTATTAAAGTATTCGTTAAATAAAAATTGAGCTTAGTCTCAATATAGTGCAATTCGTGTCTTAAAAAGTTGAAGATCCGTATTCGTTAAATAAAATCGGGCTTAGTGTCAATTCGTGAAACTCGTGTCTTAAAAAGTTGAAGACCCATATTCGATAAATAAAATCGGCTTCGTGTCAATTCGTGCAATTCGTGTCTTAAAAAGTTGAAGACCCGTATTCGTTAAATAAATCCGGCTTCGTGCCAATTCGTGTATTTAAAAGTTGAAGACCAAATCGGGCTTAGTGTCAATTCGTGAAATTCGTGTCTTTAAAGTTGAAGACCCGATTCTTATTCGTTTTGCGTAAATGCAAATAAGTAAGTATATTCGTAACTCAAAATTTTGATTATGTCAGTATTAGTAAATAAAGATTCAAAGGTAATTGTGCAGGGCTTTACAGGTGGTGAAGGTACTTTTCACGCAACACAAATGATTGAGTACGGAACTAACGTGGTAGGTGGTGTAACTCCTGGAAAAGGCGGTACAATTCATTTGGAACGCCCTGTATTTAATACGGTTTCAGAAGCTGTTCAAAAAGCAGGAGCGGATGTTTCTATTATTTTTGTACCGGCACCCTTTGCAGCCGATGCAATTATGGAAGCCGCTGAAGCAGGAATTAAAGTTATCGTGTGCATTACTGAGGGTATCCCGGTTAAAGACATGATCTATGTAAAAGAATATTTAAAAGGCAGAACCTGCCGTTTAATCGGGCCGAATTGTCCTGGTGTTATTACCGCAGGTGAAGCTAAAGTTGGAATTATGCCGGGCTTTGTATTTAAAAAGGGCAAGATTGGGATCGTTTCTAAAAGTGGAACTTTAACCTATGAAGCCGCTGATCAGATTGTGAAAGCCGGAATGGGAATTACCACAGCCATAGGCATTGGTGGAGATCCAATTATTGGAACGCCTACAAAAGACGCCGTGGAGTTATTAATGAATGACCCTGAAACAGAAGCCATCGTAATGATCGGTGAAATTGGCGGAAGCTATGAAGCGGAAGCTGCACGTTGGATAAAGGCAAACGGAAATAAAAAACCTGTTGTTGGTTTTATTGCAGGGCAAACTGCCCCTAAGGGCCGTACAATGGGTCATGCCGGTGCGATTGTAGGCGGGGCTGAAGATACTGCACAGGCTAAAATGCAGATCATGCGCGAATGTGGCATTCATGTATGTGAAAGCCCTGCGGAAATAGGTAAAACAATGGCTGCTGTTTTAAAAGCACGAAAAGTAACAGCTTAATTTTTTTAGTATATAATTTAGAGCCACCGCGAAACGGTGGCTTTTTTGTTGAAGGAAAGGTAACTTTGAAGGGTCTGCCG
>JAYSYG010000140.1:0-2118 GCA_043716685.1 Sphingobacteriaceae bacterium
CCAGCAAAGAACTTTTTTTAAAAACGATTCCAACGACAGGGACCCGTACAATCCTCTCGTGCTAATAAATGCATTAAAAATGTTCGCACTCACTGAAAAAATATCTGCAGGGATTGGAGCGCAATTCGGGTTAAATTTTGACCTAGATAAAAAAAATTCGAAGGCGGGTCTACTTTATTGCAACCTTCGTTATTCCGATCTTCTGGTTAAAAATTCAAGCATTGTGGTGGGCAGTTATTATAATTCGTTGCATTACGGAGGAGGGGGAAACAGGTTTGGGTATTGGATGGGCGTGGAAATGCCGATCACTTCCACATTTCATCTCATGGCGGAAAGTATTCTGGGAAATAATGCATTGTGTTATTCTTCCGTTGGCCTCATGTATTATTTAAAAAAAAGATACGTATTCACCTTAGGATCCCAGATTCCAAACACAAAGAAAAATTCATATTCCATTGTTTTTGAATTAACAATTATCCCAAAAGCGGGCTAACTTTGAAATTTTTTTACGTTATAAACTGAGGTCTCTGACCTTTTATGCTTTTTTTGTTTTATTTTATTTCTTTTTTATATAGATTTGCATTTCTCGCATTGAAAAAGTTAAGATTCATATTCGTTTTTGTTTTCCTCGCGGGAATGATCTTTACCGTGTTTCAATATATTCCACTGCTGGAAGAAGAAACGCATGGTCATAAAACTGAGCTCACAAAAAAAGTAAAGCAGGGCAACCTATCTGACGGAGATGGAGATAGCTCTGACGAAGACTCCGACAACGATGACGATTCAGAACAAGAGTTCAACTATTACTATTCCGATGCTTACACTTACTTTCATTTAAGCAGCAAGCAACATTTTTCTAACACGAATAATCTATATAAGTACCTGTTAGAACACAAAGACACTCCCCCTCCAAAGGTTTAATGGTTAAAATACCGGCGTTATAAATACCGCCGGAATCTCATTTTTTAATTCATTAAACAGTTATGAAATCTAACATTACAAATTTCAGGTCCGGCATTGTCGTATTTCTCGTTGCCCTGCCTTTATGCCTGGGTATTGCGCTGGCCTGCAACGTTCCTTTATTTTCAGGCATTTTAGCCGGAATTGTAGGCGGCCTTATCGTAACGGCATTTAGCGGCTCTGTTTTAAGCGTCAGTGGTCCGGCTGCGGGCCTTACTTCCATTATTCTTTCAGCAGTGGTAACCCTTGGCTCGTTCGAAATATTTATTGCGGCTGTTATGTTTGCCGGCATCCTCCAGATTGGTCTTGGCCTGGCAAAGGCCGGTAGTATCAGTAATTTTGTGCCAAGCGCGGTAATAAAAGGCATGCTTGCCGGTATTGGCATTATCCTCATCATGAAACAGGTTCCCCATCTCGTGGGCTATGACCGTGATCCCGAAGGCAACTTTGATTTCTTTCAACAAGACGGGCATAACACTTTTTCTGATCTCTACTACATGTTTAATTACATTTCACCCGGAGCAATAATTATTGGCAGTGTATCTATCCTTATACTTTTAATGGGACAAAGCGCCTTCTATCTAAAAGATAAATTCTTTTCCCTGGTTCCGGCACCTTTATTAGTAGTAGTGATAGGCGCTTTGCTAAATATTTCTTTTAAACCATATGAATTTCTGAATATTTCAGAAGAACACATGGTTGCTTTACCACTTATCAGGAATTTCTCGGACCTTACAAGTACGCTTATCTTTCCGGACTTCAGTGCTCTGGGAACAACAAAATTCTGGAGCATTGTTGTAACACTTGCTGTGGTAGCAAGTCTTGAATCTCTGTTAAGCGTGGAAGCAGCAGATAAGCTCGATCCACTAAAACGCGATTCAGATTCCAACAAGGAATTAGTGGCCCAGGGCATCGGCAATATAGTATGCGGCCTCATTGGCGCACTACCGGTAACTGCTGTAATTGTGAGAAGCTCCGCCAATATTAATTCAGGCGCCTCGTCAAAATTATCATCGATCATTCATGGCTTATTATTACTGTTAAGCATCCTGTTTATTCCAAACCTGCTCATGATGATCCCAAACGCTGCACTGGCCGCAATCCTCATTATGACCGGATATAAACTAACAAAGCTGGAGTTATTTACGCACCATTATA
>JAYSYG010000015.1:0-2577 GCA_043716685.1 Sphingobacteriaceae bacterium
CCCTTCATTCAAACGGTCAAAAAATATCCCGCCTATGCCGCGTGTTTCCTTGCGGTGCGTAATGTAAAAATAATCATCGGCCCATTTTTTGAATTTAGGATAATAGTTATGGTGATGTTTGTCACAGACTTTTTTTAATTCGGAATGAAAATACCTGGCGTCTTCTTCCACAATGTAATGAGGTGTCAGATCTATTCCCCCGCCCAGCCAGCGAACGCCGCTACTTCCGCCTGTACGGGCAGGAATTTCAAAATAGCGGATATTCATGTGAATGATGGGAACCATAGGATTTTCAGGATGGATGACAATGGATACCCCGGTAGCAAAAAATTGAGGCTTCTTGTTTGAAGTTTCAAAATCTGAGGAGATGCTGTGTTCTTTTTCCTTGAATAAGAAATCCGGGGCATCTCCTTCAACAGCGCTGAAAAGTACGCCCCCTTTTTCGATCACGTTTCCTTCTCTTATAATACGTGTTCTTCCGCCACCACCTTCTTCACGTGTCCAGTTCTCTTCTTTAAATTTTGATTTTCCGTCAGCTTTTTCCAGGGCAGTGCAGACAGAATCCTGCAAATTCTTTAGCCAATCGGAAATTTCGCCCCTGCTTATTTCCATCCTGTTTTTTGTAAATGATAGTTAGAGTATTTGAAAATAAAAACACCCCGGTTATCAAACCCTGTGGTAAAGTCAGGCCTTGCATATTTAAAACGCATGTAGTTTGTTTCAAGGGGTAAAGTGTTCAGATTGTAAACAAAATCGGGTCCGCTGATTTTTAAATTCGACAGGTAATAGGTAGCAATATCAAAACCAATATAAAAATAATCTCCCGGTGTGGTTTGCTGCTGCTCTATGTAAGATTTCACCACTGAATTATAAGCCGAAAGATTTGTAAGATTAAACTGGTGCGGAAACGTAAAATTTAACTGGTTTAAATATTCCTGGTCAATATTATCTGTTTCTGTGAGACTTTGCCATCCACATAAAGTAACACCTTTTTTGTCGCTGTTTATAGAAAGTTGTGTAGTAAAATCGGCAAGAAATACCTGGTTGGAACTAAGCGTGATAACTATATTTTTAACACCCGGTTTAAATGCAGTTTTTAAGCCCGACATCCCGCGCACCAGTGTTACAGTATCCTTAATGGCTTTACCGGATAATTTCTGCTTTTCATTATAATATTTTTTAAAGGCGCTTACAAAACCAAGTTCTTTTTTATCTTTTTCAGATAAAAGCACAAGCACGATGTTTGCATTGTTTGTTACAAGTGAATCAATACAATAGTCTGCGAGGCTCTCAAGCAAAGTAAATTGAGAAGGATTTGTTTTGGAGATATAAATGTTGTTGTATAGAATTTTGTTTTGTTGTGTAATGGGTGAAACGATAGGAATGTTTAACTCTTTGGCTTTTTTGGAAATAGTTTTAAAGCCACTGGCATACAGAGGTCCAAAAATAAGATCCAGCTCTTTGAATTTTGGATCTTTTACAATCTGTTCCAGCTTTACAGAGTCTTTGTCATCGCTTTCAAACAGGCAAATATCTATTTCAAAATCTTTGTCTACAAGCGAATCCATAGCACGTTTAAAACCCAGGTAAAAATCTACGGCAAGCGCCGGAACGGTTGGAAAATTGCTGCCACTTTTTACAAGCTCATTAAGGTCGAGTGCAAGTGTTTGATCAAGTCGGAAAGGAAGGATGAGTCCCACAGTGTATCGTGTTTTTTTAGATTTTGAAACCGGTTTAAACATACTGGAATCCACCGGTGAAAAAATAGGAGCTTTGGCAACTGTAATTGGTCTTGCTTCTTTTTCCTTAACTGTTGTTTTCTTTTTGTTTTTTTCTCCTACAATAATAATTTGTCCTTCCTTTAAAGCCGGTGTTATTCCGGGATTCCAGCCAGCGAGAAGTTTTTCTGTAATGTTAAAACGACGGGTGATGCTATAAACCGTTTCACTTTTAGCAACCCTGTAAATAAGGTACTTATTGGTATCAACAGGCACTGTAGAAGTAACGGAGCTGAGAGTATTAGAGACAGTGGCCGAAGGAGCAAGCGCAAAGGGAATTTTGATATCCTGATGAACCTTTACGCCAGTAGTTTTAAGTTCAGGGTTTGCTTTATAAATATCCTCCAGACTTACACTATAAGTTTTCGAGATCGCATACAAACTCTGGCTTTTTTCGATCTTGTGGATGTAATACTTCTTTCCATCGATGGTTTGAATATCTGTTGATTTTGTTTGAGCAGAACAAATGCAAAAAACAAAAAACATGAAACAAAGGAGATTATATTTTAGTTTAATCATTAAGATTTATAAATCGTAAATTATCAATTATAAAAGTGTCAATGAGCTTACTCCCACTCAATAGTAGCAGGTGGTTTGGAACTAATATCGTAAACTACGCGGTTAACGCCTTTTACTTTATTAATGATCTCATTACTTATTTTTGCAAGAAACTCATAAGGCAGATGACACCAATCTGCGGTCATTCCATCTGTACTGCTTACCGCTCTTAATGCTACCACGCTCTCGTAGGTGCGTTCATCTCCCATTACACCAACACTCTGGATAGGTAAAAAGATAG
>JAYSYG010000141.1:0-2115 GCA_043716685.1 Sphingobacteriaceae bacterium
ATAGTAGTCAGCTTTTTTTCAAAAACCTGCCAACTTTCTGTATACCCGAAGAGCACTAAATTTTGATTTGTGATCCGATAGACTTCGGATTCGTGTAATTCGTGTCAAAAAAACGAAGCAGAGCTTCGGGGAATTGACCCCAAAGAGATTCAAAGAACTTTCCCTCATCTGCCCTGTTTACTTATTTTCAGGAACCTTCTGAACCTAACCTATGCAGGTTGAAAAACAAGCCAAAGTAGATTAGAATTTACATTTAATAATATTATATTTAAGGTTTTAAGTATTTGTATGAAAATAACACGACTAATTGTTCTTATACTCCTTATAATTTGTAGTTCAGTTTCCGCCCAGCTGATGAATGTGCGCAAATGGCGGGCTTCAGAAAGAGATTCCCTGGATAAAGGCCTGGAGATGTTCGATGAGAAAATGTTCCTGCGCGCTATGCCTATTTTTGAAGGTTTGCTGGCTCAACATCCCAAGGAAGAATTCCTGAAATACAGTTATGCGAAATGCGCCTTGTACCGATCTGACAAACACGAGGACGCCTATAAGTATTTTGTTGAGGTGTATAATAATAATAAAAAAGTGCCGGACATACAGTACGATATGGCCCTGGCAGCGCTCTACAATTACAAATTTGATGAAGCTACCGAATATATTGACCAATACGCCACAAACAGGCACACCAGTCCGGAAGGCAAAAAGAACGCCGAAATTTTAAAAAGAAATATAGGTTACGCCAAATATTATCTTGCCAATCCAACCAACGCAAAGGTTACCAATGTGGGTTCTGCTATTAATTCCGAGTACGACGAATACGTGCCAGCAATTACAGCGGATGAGTCGGCCCTGATCTTTACCTATGCCGGTGCAAAAAGTCTTGGCGGGCGTGTGAATGAGAACCTGGCACCCGATAAATACGGTAATTTTCTTGAAGATATTTATATTTCGTATAAAGAAAATAATGTGTTTCAACCTGCAGTGCCACTGGATAGCCTGAATACAACCTCGCCGGATGCAGCGATCTCGCTGAGCGAGGATGGATCTATATTATTTGTCTACCAGGATATTGGCGACGGGCATGGTGACATTTTTCAAAGTTTATTGCAGGGAGATCATTTCAGCAAACCACAAAAACTAAAAGGTGAGGTTAATTCGTATTCATGGGATGGGCATTGCTCCATATCTCCTGACGGACAAACCCTATATTTCAGCAGCGAACGCTCCGGCGGTCTGGGTGGAAGGGACCTTTACAGGGCTACCTTGCTGTTGCCGGATTCTGTATGGGGAAATATTGTTAACCTCGGAGATTCAGTAAATACGCCTTACGACGACGATGCTCCATTTATACACGCGGATGGGATAACCTTGTATTACAGTTCCAAAGGAAGAACAAGCATGGGCGGGTATGATATTTTCAGATCGGTAATGAGAGCAGAAGACTCCCTTTTCAAAAAAACAGAGAACTTAGGGTACCCGATCAACTCCTCTTCTGATGATATTTATTTTGTAATGGGTGCCAGTGGTAACAGTGGTTATTATAGCAGTGGAAAAAAAGACGGCAGAGGCATGAAGGATATTTACCAGGTGGAGCCTAATTTTAGCTGGCCGAAACCAGTGCTGTACCTTGTAAAAGGAGCGGTAAGAAACGGCACAAACGGGATAGAGGCAACCGTTAAAGTGGAGATCACTTCAAAAAACAATAAATTATTTAAAACGGTAAAGTCCAACTCTAAAACAGGAGACTACCTGGTGAGCCTGCCTCCCGGTGTTAGTTATCAATTAACCTATTCTTATAAAAACCTGCCTGATCAACGTCTTAATATAAACGCAGTTGATCTTAACGGATATATGGAAAAGATCAACGATGTTAACTTTGAAGAAAAGCCGGACGTACTGGCTACAGTTAACTCAACACTTAACCTTCCAAAAACGGAAGATCCCGGATTAAAAGCTTCTACTGCTGAAAGCCTGGCAGTAGCCGGAACAAAAACCACCGCTGTGGTAACGTCAACCGAGGTAATTGCAGCAGTTGAGAATACACTAAATGAGCCTGCCATTGTTAAAAATACGGAGAAAACCAACATGCCTCCCGCTGAACCGAACGAAAATAAG
>JAYSYG010000142.1:0-2112 GCA_043716685.1 Sphingobacteriaceae bacterium
TGAAGACCAGCCTGGCACTTTCTTTACAGGATATCAGCTCTAATCATTACCTGGTTATACGTGATAAAAATTTTATTCCGAATGATACGCTCCCAAGAATTTTGCGCTATGATTTTTTAGAGAAGAAATCAACCTTGGCCTGGTATGTAAAAACAAAGTTAAATGCAAGAAATAGTGTTAAGGCAGGTTTCTTCTTGAACCGCTATGATGTAAATTTTTATGACGATATAAAGATCAATTCGCTTTATGATACAGTTGCGCAGAGTATTTTAAATAAACCTTTTAAGAACCGTGAAAATGTTATGACTAATTTTTATCTGGCACAGCCGTATATAACTTACGTGCATAAATTCGATGAGAAGCTTAGTTTTAACACAGGGGTGTTTGCCCAGTTGCTGACACTTAATAACAAGTATGTCGTAGAACCACGGGCAAGTGTGCGTTACCAACTCAGGCCAAAACAGGTTCTGAGTCTTGCTTATGGATTGCACAGCCAGATGCAATCTACCTATTTGTATTTTGCAATTCCTGACACATTGGTAAGAAATAATGTTCGTACAGCAAATACCAATCGCCTGCAGGATAATAAAGATCTTGATTTTAGTAAGAGTCAGCACATTGTTTTAGGCTATGATTTTTTTGTAAGTAAATACTTTAAATTTAAGACGGAGTTGTATTATCAGTATTTATGGAATGTGCCGGTGTATACAGTTCCATCAAGTGTTTCAACGCTTAACAGGGGCGCAACGTTTACCCGGTTTTATCCTATTTATACCATGGTTAATAAAGGTACCGGCGAAAATTATGGTGTTGAACTTACACTGGAAAAATTATTCCACAGGCATTATTATTTCATGCTGAATGGAAGCCTGTTTGAAAGCAAATACAGGGCAAGCAATGGCAAATTAGCCAATACCGATTTTAACGGGAACTATATGGTTAATTTTTTAGGTGGACTTGAATATGCAGTTGGCAGGCAAAAGAAAAACACGATAAGCTTTGGGACCAAAATTACCTATGGTGGCGGTAAGCGCTATTCACCGGTGAATATAGCTGCCAGTAATGCTGTTATGGATGTTGTGGCGCAGGATGATAAAGTGAATACCCTCCAATTTGCACCTTATAATCGCGTGGACTTGCGGATCTCCTACAAAATAAACGGTAAAAAAACGGCAGTGGAAATTGCACTTGATCTTGTAAATGTTTTCAGTGCAAAAAATATTCTTGCTTTAAGTTATTCTCCCGACCCGGCTAACAGGAATGCTGATCCACTGGTGAAGAATTATCAATTGGGATTTTTGCCTTTGTTTTATGTGAAGGCGGATTTTTAAGACACAGAGTTTATGTTGCCACAGATTTAGTTGATCTGGATGATAATGTTTAAACAAAATTCTTTTCTTCTATCAATCGAATTATAAACCATACAGCAGGCTTTGGATTTATAGTCTGTGGTATCTGTGGCTTCCTTATCCTAGCGGTTTACAATTTAAAATACTAATTTTGTCCCCATGACAAAAATCCTGATCATTGGAGCCGGCCGCTCTGCTACTTCTTTAATTGAGTACTTACTGAAAAATGCAGCAACATATAACTGGGAAATAACAGTATCTGATGTGGATATAAATCTTGCACGTGAAAAGACGGCAAATTTTCCCAACGTTAAGGCAATTAGTTTCGATATCCGCAACGAAGAGCAGCGTAAATTAGTGATTGGTCAGCACGATCTGGTTATTTCAATGCTACCTGCTTTTATGCACGGAGATGTGGCCAGAGACTGTGTAGAGCTTGGAAAACACATGGCGACCGCCAGTTATGTCAGCGCCGATATGAAAGCGCTGGATAAAGAAGCAGTCAGCAAAAAAATTTTACTCCTGAACGAGTGTGGGCTCGACCCGGGACTGGATCATGCCAGTGCCATGAAAATTATTGACGAAATAAAACACAAGGGTGGCGAAGTACATTCTTTTAAATCCTATTGCGGTGGCCTTGTGGCGCCTGAAAGCAATGATAATCCCTGGGGTTATAAGTTCAGCTGGAATCCACGCAATGTAATTCTTGCAGGGCAGGGCACCGCGCAATATCTTGAAGACGGTGAACTGAAATTTATTCCAT
>JAYSYG010000143.1:0-6566 GCA_043716685.1 Sphingobacteriaceae bacterium
CCGAAGTTGAGAACTGGTGGTACATTGCGCCAGAGACCGGACAGCATGTTGCATTTTATTCGCCAAAATCTATGCAGGTAATTGCCGAAAAATTCGGTAAAAACTACTACTGTAAAAATGATAACCTTCATGTATTAACGGCAAAGGAATTTACCAAAGATCAGATTGACTACGCGTTTAACGACATTCGTTACCGTACCCGCCTTTTGGGATTTATAAAACAAAAAATTGATTTTCATGTCCCTCGCCAGTCCCTGTTAGAGCGCGACTTCCAATATGTAAAAAATATCATTAATTCTTAATTTGTCCCTAATGAACGTGTTCTTCGATTACCAGATCTTTTATTTGCAGCGTTATGGCGGTATTTCAAGATATTTTTATGAGTTAGCCAATGAGCTGAATGAGATTGAAGGATGTCACCCCAAAATACTAGTTCCTTTTAATGCAAATGAATACATTGATAAAGAAAAGGACAAAAAATTTATCCTGACGTTTAATTCCCTGTTGAAAAAGGTGTTCGATAACAGGTTTTATAACAGGCAGATCTTTATGAACGCGTTT
Source organism: Sphingobacteriaceae bacterium (assembly GCA_043716685.1). Taxonomy (GTDB): domain Bacteria; phylum Bacteroidota; class Bacteroidia; order B-17B0; family Aurantibacillaceae; genus Aurantibacillus. The sequence continues at coordinate 562 of JAYSYG010000143.1, forward strand.
ATGGCGAAGAAACGGGTTTCTGGTAAAAAGAACACCGTGTTGCATGAGACCTACTATACAAACCGTATTGAGGTTAAAGCCCCAAAGGTAATTACCATTCATGATATGATCTATGAACTGTTTCATAATAACCTTGAGGCTGAAAAAGAGATCATTCAACAAAAAAAACAGGCAATACTTGAGGCCGATGCTATCATAGCTGTTTCTGAGAATACAAAAAAGGATCTTCTCAGCTTTTACCCGGAGGCAAAAGACAAAACCTTTGTGGTACACCATGGGGTAAGCCAGTCAACATATCCCGAAATTAATAAGTACAACCGTCCAAAGCCTTTTATGCTGCATATCGGGAACAGAGGCTGGTATAAAAACTTTGAACAATTACTTGAAGTATTTGGTGAACAAAAAAACATAAATGCTGCCTTTGATCTTATTTGCTTTGGTGGTGGTATGGCAACACCAAAAGAGGAAGCGCTTATTAAAAAATATAATTTACAGGATAAAGTTTTTTTTGTTTCCGGTGATGATACGCTTTTGATTTCCTTATACAAATCCGCTGCCGCCCTCATCTATATTTCAAACTACGAGGGATTTGGTATGCCGGTTTTAGAGGCGATGGCGCTTTCCTGTCCAGTATTATGTTCCAATACAAGTTCCTTGCCGGAAGTATACGGCAATGCAGCGCTTGCGATAGATCCAAAAAATAAAGAAGCGCTTGTGGAAGGAATGAATACGATTTTATTTGACAGTGTATTGAGGAAAAACCTTGTCCAGGCTGGCTTAATAAGGGCAGCACAATTTACCTGGAAAAAATGCGCGCAGGAAACTTTAGCTATTTATAAAACGTTGATCTAAATGATAGACCCAAAACTATCTATAATAACCATTAACCTTAATAATGCGGCGGGACTTTTAAAAACCATAGAAAGTGTCATTTCCCAGTCTGACAGGAACTTTGAGTTCATTGTGATCGATGGTGCTTCGAAGGATGAAAGTCCAGAGGTGTTAAAACGCTTTGAAAAAGAATTTACCTGGTGTGTTTCTGAAAAAGATACCGGTATTTATAATGCCATGAATAAAGGAATTAGCAGAGCTACAGGCCAATACCTTATCTTCCTTAATTCGGGCGACTATCTTAATAATAATGAAGTTGTAAAAAACGTGCTGCCTTTGTTGCATACAAGTGATGTGATGAGCGGCGATATTGACATTTACGATGCCAACCACTGGCATGACATGAAATCCATCGACAAGATCGATATTTGTTATTTTCACGTCATGAGCCTCTATCACCAGGCAACATTTATTTCCAGAAATTTATTTCTTACGCAGGGATTATATAACGAAAAGTTTAAATCTACGGGCGATTACGAATTTTTTATACGTACACTTCTTGCCGCGCGAGCGAGTTACACGCATATTTCACTTAAAATATGTAATTTTATTGCTGATGGTATGAGCAACGATCCTAAATTCAGGTCTATTAATATGGAAGAGCGAGAGAAGTCGTGGAGCCTGAATTTTAGTCCAAATATTATTGCAGAATTAAAAGCCTATGCCAAACTTAAGGATTCAGAGGAACTGAAATGGGGCCGGAGGCTCAATAAAATGATCCCGTTTTGAAAAGAATATCAGTTATAACTATTAATTTTAATAACGCTACAGGGCTTGAAGACACCATAAAAAGTGTTGTGGATCAAAAAGGGTTGGATTTTGAATTCCTGGTAATCGATGGGGGATCTGCAGATGCGAGCAGGGAGATCATTGAAAAATATAAATCAAACATTTCTTATTGGATCTCAGAAAAGGATAATGGAATTTATCATGCTCAAAATAAAGGGATCTTAAAAGCTAAGGGCGAATATTGTCTCTTTTTGAATTCGGGAGATGTATTCGCGGATGCCACTGTCCTGCAAAAGGTAAACGCCGAATTAAAGGATGTGGATATTTTGTACGGCGATATTATTACACGTGATAAGACGGGAAAAACAAACTATCTGAACTCCCCTGAAAAAATTGGCGTTTATGAAATGATGATCTCTACCTTATGGCACCCAAGTGCCTTTATTAAAAAAGAACTATTTGAGAAGCTGGGCTTATATGACGAGGCGTTTAAAGTAGCCGGGGATTATGAATTTTTTGTCCGTTCTATTTTAAAACACAATGTTGTTACCCGGCACATACACCTGGCTATTGCTCTTTTTGACCTTGGAGGAATAAGTAACACTCCCCGAATGCAGGAACTCCAGTCCATTGAGCGAAAAAAAAGCTGGGAGTTGAATTTTAGCGAACCGGTGATAGAAGTATTTGAAAATAATACCCGGCTGCTTCGTTCACGCGAATACAAACTCGGTAAGCTGGCTATGAAAATCTTAAAACCTTTTCGCGGAAAGAAATGAAAGAGCATTTATTCCAGATAAAAAAGAAGTTGCTTGCTTTTTCAAAGCGACAACTAAGGAACATGAGCCGGCTTTTCGTTAAAACAAAACTGAGCGAAGAGGAATCGTTTCAGGTACCTATCGTCCTGAATAACAGGAACCGTTATACGTATTTAAAGGATCTTGTAGGCTGGCTTCAAAAGGCGGGTTACAAAAATATTTTTATCCTCGATAATGATTCCGAGTATCCTGAATTACTGCAGTATTATAAAAAAACAACTGCAAAAGTTATTTACCTAAGAAGAAATGTTGGATATAAGGCTCTGTGGGAGAGCGAATTCTTTAATGTAATAAGAAAAGGTTACTATGTGTATTCAGATTCGGACCTCATGCCAAATGAAAAGTCCCCCGCAAATCTGGTTTACAGGCTGTACCAGGTACTTTCTAAATACACTACCGAGAAATGCGGCCCGGCCCTTATGATTAGCGACCTGCCGGAGCATTATGCATTAAAACAAAAAGTGCTGGCCAATGAGAAGCCTTTCTGGGAAAAAACAAAAGAAGAAAATGTATTTGAGGCCCCACTTGACACAACTTTTGCGCTCTACAAGCCTTTTGCGTTTGGAGATGCAGAAGAATGCAGTGCTCTTAGAGTAGGTGGCGATTTAATACTTATTCACAGACCATGGTACGAAAACTCAGCGAACCTGGATGAAGAAACGAAATATTATATTTCGAAGGCTAGTGCTTCTTCGTTTTGGTACAACAAAGTAAAAGTAATACCTTAAGAGCATGCTTGTTAGTATTTGTATACCTGCATATAACAATCTTAAGCTCTTTAAAAGATGCCTCGATTCTGTATTGACTCAGAATTCCAAAGACTATGAGATCATTGTCAGCGATGATTCAACTAATAAAGAAATTGCGGACTATATAAAACAGCTCAATCTTAAAAACCTGGTTTATTTCCACAATTCACCGGGACTTGGTTCTCCTGAAAACTGGAACAACACTCTTAGTCATGCCTCAGGAAAATACATCAAGATACTTCATCACGATGATTATTTTACAGATGGAAATAGCTTAAGGAAATTTGTAGACACTCTTGAAAAAAATCCAAAAAGTGGATTAGCATTTTCTTACTCAAGGATCCATTTCAAAAAACAAGATGAGTTTTTTATTCATAAACAAACACGTACGCAAGTAAAGCGCCTGGAGAAGGAGCCTGAATTTTTATTTTTCAGGAATGTTATTGGCGCCCCAAGCGCTACTTTTTTTCGTAACGATAAAGATCTTTTATTTAATACGGAGTATAAATGGCTTGTGGATGTAGAGTTTTATATTCGTTATCTTAGAAAATATCCAAAATTTACGCTTATCTCCGAACCTTTGGTAACTGTGGTGGATGGGGAGGATGACCAGGTGAGTCAGACTGCTTCAACAGATAAAATGCTTGTTATGAACGAAAACCTTAATTTGTTTTCGATTCTTTATCCGGCGAAATTAAATGCAAAAAAAGCGGGATTCTTTTTCCAGGAACTTTTTGTTCAATTTGAAATAAGAAGTTTTGAGCAGTTAAACAGTGAGTTTAAGATTCCTGCAAATCTGGTATCTTTTTTAAATATGACTTTCGAAGATTTGTCAAAAGGAAAATTGGTAAAGGCATTAAAAAAGCGTTTGTTAACCAGTAGATACAATAAAAAACTTTTTAAAATAGAGCGCTTTTAATGATCGTTGTAAGGTTAATAGGGGGTTTGGGAAACCAGATGTTTCAATACGTTGCAGGACGAGCCTTGGCTATATATCATAATACTGACTTGTACCTCGATACGACTTATCTGGGTTTTGATCCCGATGGCGCTTATACCAAAAGAAATTACGAATTAGAGCCGTTCGCTCTCAAAGCTCAAATTGCAGATAAGAAGGTACTGGGCGAGTTCCAGAATAGCCCACTGTTTATTACAAAACTAAAGAGTTTTTTCCCGGGCATGTTTAACAAGATGGTGTTTAATGAATCCCAGACTTCCTTCCATGAACAATTCTTTAAACTTCCTGCTAATACGTATCTCAATGGTTACTGGCAGGATGAAAACTATTTTTCTACACACAGAGAACTCCTACTAAAGGAATTTGATCTGAGAAAAAAGAGTAGTTCCTATCAGTCATTGATTGAGCAAGTGACTTCCGGAAATTCTATTTCCATCCATGTGCGACACGGCGATTACCTCACTTTGGATACGGCGAACGCGTTTCACGGTGTATTGCCGCTGACCTATTACCTGGAAGCAGTAGAATACTTTACCAAAACGAACCAGGATTTTACATTTTTTATTTTTAGTGATGATCTGGATTGGTGCAGGAAAAATTTGGGTTTTATTACGAATGCCCATTTTATAGATGGTAAGAAACTGGGTATTTCTTCGCAGGAAGAACTTTTAACGATGAGCCATTGTCAACATAATATAATTGCAAACAGTAGTTTTAGCTGGTGGGCGGCCTGGCTTAACACGAATAAAAATAAAACGGTAATTGCTCCTCACTATTGGTTTAACAAAATGCAGGAGCAACCTGAAAATTTAATCCCTTTCAACTGGATTCGTTTAAAATGAATAGTAACGTAGAAATAACGGTCTTAATGTCAGCCTACAACGCTGCGAAATACTTGCGGGAGGCTATGGACAGCATCCTCACTCAAACATTTGTAAATTTTGAATTTATAATTGTTAACGATGGGTCTGTAGATGCTACTGAAAATATTATTCGTTCTTATACGGATAACCGTATTGTTTATATTCGTAATGAAAGGAATTTGGGACTGATAGAGAGTCTGAATAAAGGTTTGGAAATTGCTAAGGGAAAATACATTGCCCGAATGGATGCAGACGACATTGCTTTGCCCGAACGTCTGCAGGATCAATTAGCTGTTTTCAGAGAATACAAGGAAATTATTGTTGTAGGCTCAGATTATTATTCACTCAAGGGTGAAGATTTAAGACATGAAATAAATATAAACGACAGCGACTATCAAAAAACCGTTTTATTATTTGCAACGTGCTTCGCGCATCCTACTGTAATGATGAAAAACATATTTAAGGAGAACGGAATTCGGTACGGCACGAATTTTAAACATGTAGAAGATTATAAACTCTGGACGGATCTTGCCTTTCATGGTGAATTTTATAACGTAAGTAAACCCCTTCTCAAATATCGCTCGCACTCTGCGCAGGTGAGTATAGAAAACCGTGTAGCACAATTTGAAGTTAGCGACACAATAAGAAGAGACTATTTACAAAAACTAGGCTTTTCTTTTTCGGAAGAAGAATTTAAAATCCATTCTTTAATTGGCAACAACGCATTTATCCGTTCTAAGGACCAATTGTTTCACATAGAAACATGGTTAAACTCCCTGATAAGCCAGAATGAAAATTTAAGAAAATTAAAAACTGAATCGTTTAACCACGCCATTCATAAATTCTGGATGGACAGCTGCGGAAATACAAACCTTGGCTTTTTTGCCTTTAAAACCTTTATGCGTTCAGATCTATCGAAAATTTATGCAACTCCTCTAGGAATGAAAGTGAAGCTTTTCGGGAAATGTTTGGTGAGAAGATACAAGAATTGAAAAAGTGT
>JAYSYG010000144.1:0-6554 GCA_043716685.1 Sphingobacteriaceae bacterium
GAAAAACCAATAACGTAAAATTTTGCGTACAAGTGCTGGTGGCTTAAAATGTGTTTGTATTCCTTAGATACATATTTCAGGCCAAATTTTGTTTTACAAATCGATTTAAATTCCTGCGAGTTAAACAACTGCGCCTGCGAAACCGCTTTATCTGTTTCGAGTAAATTAAACTCATACAAACCTTCCCAAATATCACCGTCCTGCCGTTTGTGAATGAGAATATCCTTGTTGTTATCTGTAAGCACCAGGTAGTTAAAATAACGGCTCCTGATCTTTGTTTTTTTTGCCTTTATTGGTAGCTCTGAAACCGTTTTGGTTTTAAACGCATCGCATTTGGTTCTTAAAACACAGTTTTCACAATCAGGGTTTGCCGGTCTACAATACTGTGAGCCAAATTCCATTATAGACTGGTTATAAATGGCCGGATCTTTTTTATCAAGCAGTTCGTCGGCCAAAAGTTGAAACTCTTTTTTTGCTTTCGGGGAGTCTATGGGCGTTTTAATGCCAAAAACACGACTCAACACTCTGTAAACATTGCCATCCACTACAGCATAAGGCAAATCGTAAGCAAAACTGGCAATAGCAGCTGCTGTGTAATCACCAACACCTTTTAATTCCTTTATTTCAGTATAGGAAGTAGGGAATATGCCTTTAGAATTGTTTAGGATCGCTTTTGCCGAGGCATGGAGATTTCTGGCCCTGGAATAGTAACCCAAACCCTGCCATAGTCTTAATACCTCATCTTCAGGTGCTTTTGCAAGGTGCTTAACGGTGGGGTATTTTCGGGTAAACTTTAAATAATAACTTAAACCCTGTACTACCTGGGTTTGCTGCAAAATAATCTCCGAAAGCCATATTTTATAGGCATCTTTCTCATGCCTCCAGGGAAGGTCACGCTTGTTTTCAAGATACCAGCCCATAATAGCCCTGCTGAACCACTTTTCCATCAGGTCTTAAAAGTACTTCATTTAGAGTTTCCGTTGCTTATAAATCCTTAAAATCCAAAAAAAATTTCCAATTGATAATAATAGTAGTATCTTTGCTGCCCGTTTTAAAATACAATTAATTGATTTTAAATAGTTTGTAAAATGACCAAGGCAGATATAGTTAATGAAATTTCAGAAAAAACCGGCATAGAAAAAATGGCTGTGCAGGCTACCGTTGAAGCGTTTATGAAGACAATACGTAATTCGATGGTAGAAGGTAAAAACGTTTATTTAAGGGGGTTCGGAACCTTCGTGGTAAAAAAGCGCGCTGAAAAAATTGGCCGTAATATTTCTAAGAATACTACAGTTGTTATCCCGGCGCACTACATTCCGGCATTTAAGGCTGCAAAAACTTTTTCCGACAGGGTAAAGCGCAATGTAAAAACCGCTGAACCACTGCCAAAAAACCTTGATTAAAAATAAAAATGAGCGCTAAAAAAACTCAGGTACTTTTAATAACCGGCGCTCTTGTTCTATTCGTTCTTTTATTTATTACGCCAAAACTAGCGCCAAAGCACACAGATGACGATGGTCACGACCACTCATCAGAGAAAACTGCTGTTTCTGCAAACGCTAACCTAAGCGTATTCTTAAGTTTGGCAACCAAAAACCTTGGACCTGAACAAAAACGACTGGCAGATAAACTGTCAACTGCAAAAAACTATGATAGCCTGTCAGTAACATGGAGTAAGTTAAAGCGGCCAGATCTCGCAGCACACTTCGCAGAAGAATCGGCAAAGGTTAAAAATACAGCAGAAAGCTGGTTTACAGCCGGAAACCGTTATTATTATTCTGTTCAGTTTACCCAGGATAAGTCGGAAACGCCTGTTCTTTACCAATGCGCTATGCGATGCTTCAATAAAGGCCTGGAGCTTGATCCTAAGAACGTGGATGCAAAGATCATGTTAGCCTCCTGTTATGTTGAAGGCACTCAGGATCCTATGGAAGGTGTAAGCCGTTTGCGTGAAATAGAAAAAACGGATAGCAACAATGTAAAACTCCAGTTGACTTTTGCTTTTTTCTCAGTAAAGAGCCAACAACTTGAGAAGGCTATTAGCCGTTTTAAAAAGGTGTTGCAGATAGACAGTACTTATCTGGAAGCTTATCTGCATTTGGCAGATGCATACGAGCAAAGAGGCGAAAAGGAAAAAACAATTGAAATGCTGGAAAAATACTCGGCCAGAACCCAGGATATTACAGCGAAAATAGAAATTGATAAATACATTAAGCAGTTGAAGCAGAACTAACCTTCGCTCAATATAAAACAATTAAAAGAAAATAAATAATAACCATTAAAATTAAATTATTATGCCAAGCGGAAAGAAAAGAAAAAGACATAAAATGGCAACTCACAAACGCAAAAAACGTTTGAGGAAGAATCGCCATAAAAAGAAATAATCAGGTCCGGTAGTTCTCGCCAATCTCTATAGCTATCGAACTACAGGCTATGATTTTTCTAAGTAATTTTCTATTTCGGAAAGGCTCAAGGGCCTGTTCCGTTGTAGTTATTTACCGTAAATAAACTAAAAGGTTTTCCAGACTTCTATTGCACTGATCTAAACGATTTAACGTGTGTTGATTTCTGCTCCTTTTGCGTTTATAGGCTTTTAAATTTTATAAATTAAAAATATTAAGCGCGTGAATCAAGAATTAATAATTAATTCCACGCCTAACGAGGTTGTAATAGCTCTGCTGCACGATAAACGTCTGGTAGAACTTCACCGCGAGAAAAATAATTCAAAATTTTCGGTAGGCGATATTTATTTAGGAAGGGCAAAAAAGGTCATGACCGGCCTCAATGCTGCTTTTGTGGATGTAGGATATGAAAAAGATGCGTTTCTGCATTATTTAGACCTGGGACCTCAGGCAAATTCACTTATTAAGTATGTTGAGTCGACTCAAAACGGCAAACAAAACGTGAGTAACCTCATGTACTTTAAAAATGAGTCGGAAATAAAAAAAGACGGTAAGATCAATGAGATCATTAAATCGGGGCAAAATTTATTGGTACAGGTTGCAAAAGAACCTATCAGTGCAAAAGGTCCCCGTATAACCACTGAAATAAGTCTTGCCGGTCGTTACCTGGTTTTAATTCCGTTTTCAGATAAGATCTCCGTTTCTTCCAAACTGCGTAATTTTGAAGAGAAAGCCCGCTTAAAAGACTTGATGCAAAAAATTAAACCAAAGAATTTTGGTGTGATTGTGCGCACTGTCGCTGAAGGTAAATCTGTTTCCGACCTGGAAGGGGATCTGAATGATCTTATTAAACGCTGGGAAGAGTGTTACCAGGCGATTAAGACATCTCAACCGCCAATGCGCGTATTGGGAGAGGTTGACAGAAGCAATGCTATTCTCCGCGACTTTTTAAATGCCTCTTTTAATGCCATTCATGTGAACGATGCAACGGTATACGAAGATCTTAAAACTTATATTAAAACAATATCTCCTGATAAGGTAGATATCCTGAAATTATACAATGGCAAGACTCCGATTTTCGACGGTCTCGGCGTTGAAAAACAAATAAAGAGCCTGTTCGGGAAAACCGTTCACATGAAGAGTGGTGCTTACCTGGTGATTGAACACACGGAGGCTCTGCACGTTTTTGATGTGAACAGTGGTAACCGTGCTAAAAGTGATAATACCCAGGAACAAAATGCACTGGACGTTAACCTGGAAGCTGCCGTGGAAGTAGCCCGCCAGCTAAAAGTGCGTGATATGGGCGGTATTATTGTAGTTGACTTTATTGATATGCACGGCGCTGAAAATCGCAAATTACTCTTTGATAAATTAAAAGAGGAAATGAAAAGCGATCGTGCAAAACACAATATTTTACCTCCAAGTAAATTTGGCCTCATCCAGATCACCCGTCAGCGTTTGCGTCCTGAAGTGAACATTGAGGTGATTGAAACCTGCCCAAGCTGTGGTGGTACAGGGCAAGTGCAACCAAGTATTTTATTTGTAGACCAGATTGATAATACTTTGCGATTCATTGCAAAAGAACAAAACCAAAAAAATATCACATTGCATATTCACCCGTATGTGGAAGCCTTCATTAAAAAAGGTGGTTTCTTAAAAAGTCATCAATGGAAATGGTATTTTGAACATAAACAATGGATTAAGGTAGAAGGCATGGCCAGCCAGGGAATTCTGGAGTTTAAGTTCTTTAACAAGGACATGGACGAAATAGTCGTTTAATCTCTTTTCGCGTATTCAACATTAAGAGCCTCTTAACGGAGGCTTTTTTAATTTTGGATCCGGAGCGCATTGGTTTAGGCTTTCTTCCGGCAGGTTAAGGGTACCAGGACTAATTAAGAAAAATGCAATACCAACTGCGTGTGCCTGCCCAGGCGCCTGAAAATTGCAGGCGGTTGTGTTTTAGGCAACTGTTTTTCAAGATGCATAATTATTCGCTGTGCCGAACTGGTTTTCTTTAGTAAAGGTTCGCTTTGCTGTTTATTGCCATTTAATACGCTTAAAAAATTTGACCATTCCTGCAATGTTGAGGTGTTACCTGATATTACTTGACTTTTCATTTTAACTCAGTTAATTGTTCATAACAAAATTACTACGATTAATAGTAGTATGTTGCTACATTTTGTAGTATTATATCCTACCCTTGTATTTTCAGTAGATCTAAAGGTTCTGACTTGTATTAAATAGTGTAAAATGCAAGTTTGATTTTCGCTATTTAATGACTTATTTTGGGGTTAAAGTCAATAAAACGATGTCTAATATTTTTGAATTTAATGGCTATAAGCCGGTTATTGACCGGAGCGCCTTTATACACCCGAATGCTACAGTAACCGGAAATGTGATAATTGGCAGAAACGTTTATATTGGTCCGGGAGCTGCCATTCGTGGCGACTGGGGCCAGATCATTATTGAGGACGGCTGTAATGTGCAGGAAAACTGCACCATTCACATGTTTCCGGGTACCACCGTAGTGTTAAAAGAATCTGCGCATGTTGGTCACGGGGCAATTATTCACGGAGCTACTTTGGGGAAAAACTGTTTGATCGGGATGAATTCCGTTATTATGGATAACGCGGTAATTGGTGACGAATGTATTGTCGGCGCCCTAACCATGGTTCCGGCTGAAATGGTAATTGAAAAGAGAAAAGTAGTAGTGGGAAATCCTGCAAAGATTATAAAAGATGTAAGTGATGAGATGATTGCCTGGAAAACTAAAGGCACAAAACTCTATCAACAACTCCCTTCGGACTGCTATTCGACCTTAAAGCCTTGCGAACCATTAAGACGTATGCCTGCATTCAGACCGCAGCAGCAGGATGAGTATAAAACCTGGCAAAAGGAGAAGAAGAAATAACTTTTTCTGCCACAGATTACCCGGATTGTACGGATTTTTGTCTCTGTCATCTGCGGAATCAGTGAAATCTGTGGCTTCCTATGACAAAAATCTCCTTTTAAATTTCATTTTTTTTACGTTAATTTAAACTTGTTAAATTTTTAATTTTATGGCTAAAACCAAATCAATAATAAACGCCGGGGCTACCAAGTTTTTATATGAATATCTCAATAACCCTTCTCCAACAGGGTTTGAAAGCAGTGGCCAGAAAATATGGCTCGATTACATAAAACCTTATATTGATGAGTACTTTATTGATACGTATGGTACAGCGGTAGGTGTTATTAATCCCAAAGCACCGTATAAAGTAGTTATAGAAGCTCATGCCGATGAAATTAGCTGGTTTGTGCACTATATCACAAAGGATGGTTTTATTTATCTGCGCAGAAACGGCGGGAGTGACCATCAGATAGCGCCTTCTATGCGCGTAAACATTCATACAGATAAGGGCATAGTAAAAGGTGTGTTTGGCTGGCCCGCTATTCACGTACGCGATGCTGCCAAAGAAGAAAGCCCAAGTGTAAAGAACATTTTCCTTGACCTGGGCTGCAAGTCAGACAAAGAAGTAGAGGAACTTGGCGTACACGTTGGCTGCGTAGTTACTTATCAGGACGAACTAATGGAATTAAATAACCGGTATTATACAGGCCGGGCCCTGGATAACCGCATTGGTGGTTTTATGATTGCGGAGGTGGCCCGTATGTTAAAAGAAAACAAAGACAAGCTTCCTTTTGGATTATACATTGTAAATTCTGTGCAGGAAGAGGTTGGCCTGAACGGCGCTACCATGATCGCCCGTAAGATCAATCCTAATGTGGCAATTGTTACCGATGTGTGCCATGATACTCAAAGTCCGATGATGAGCAAAATCACAAGCGGTGACCTTGCCTGCGGGAAAGGTCCGGTTGTGAGCTATGCGCCGGCGGTACAGAACAATCTCTTAAAACTTGTTATAGACGCCGCTAAAAAAAATAAGATCCCTTTTCAACGCCAGGCTGCTTCGCGCGCCACAGGTACCGATACAGACGCTTTTGCGTATGCTACCGATGGAATTGCCTCCGCACTGATCTCTTTGCCTCTTCGCTACATGCATACTACCGTTGAAAGCGTACACAAACAAGACGTTGAAGAGGTTATTAAACTGATCTATCATTCCCTGAAGAACATAAAGAATAACCAGGATTTCAGATACCTCAAGTAAG
>JAYSYG010000145.1:0-6539 GCA_043716685.1 Sphingobacteriaceae bacterium
CCTGGCCAAGAGACAATGGCGTGGCATCCATAAAATGGGTACGCCCCGTTTTAATAATACCTTTCCACGACTCTGCTTTTTTATGTAAAGAGTTGCGCAGTTTTTCAAGTCCGGGAATTGTGATCTCCACAACCTGTTTATAAGCTGCAATGTGCATGGCAGTGGGATAAGTATCATTACTGGATTGTGATTTATTTACATCATCATTTGGATGAAGTACTTTTTTTTCATCAGCCAGATTTCCGCCATTCATTACATGGGCACGGTAGGCAATCACTTCATTCGCATTCATGTTGCTTTGTGTGCCGGAGCCTGTTTGCCATATCACCAGTGGAAACTGGGCATCCAGCTTGCCTGTAATAATTTCGTCACAGGCCTTTGCGATCAGCTCGCATTTTTCTTTTGTTAATACACCAAGCTCCATATTTGCAAGTGCCGCCGCCTTTTTCAGGTAACCAAACGCGTAAATTATTTCCTTAGGCATGCTTGCTTCAGGTCCGATTTTAAAATTGTTCCGGCTACGTTCTGTTTGTGCTCCCCAATAAACATGCGCTGGCACTTTCACCTCGCCCATGGTATCTGTTTCTATTCTGAATTCCATAAGTAATAAAATTTTTGAGCTATAAATGTAACAATTATAAGGGAAGTAGCAGTGTTTTTGAGACCAAAAAAGTGGAGAATGATCTATTTCCCAGCTATCGCAATAATTGGGGACACCTTGCTTTGAACAACAAAATCAAGGCTTCTGAGCGAAACATCATCTGCATCCGCCCATAAATAACCCGCCAGAGAAAAATCACGCACCGAAAAACCTTTGCCTGTGTATTTGGAGATTTTAATTTCAGGCTCTTTTTCCAGCCGCCTTATTTCTGTGGTTAAATTCTCACAGGCATCCAGTTCGTAAAGTTTATTTTCTTCAATAAGCCTTATCAGGTATATCGCATAATTGCAGTTAGTGGCGTATCCTGCATTTTTTAAACCGATGCACCAGTTTTTATAATCAGTTACTGCCAGTTTAAATAGATCCGCATAACGGGGACGCGAGGTCAGAAACAAACTATGGTCAGTATAAGAGTCTTCGATGTTTGGATAGCTTCGGAAGCATTCGTTAATCGTATCATCATGCTTAACAATAGTATCTCCTATCCAACCTACATGACACTTTATTCCAAAATGGTTATTTGATTTTTTTGCCAGCATGCTTGTACCGCTATTGCTCTCAAAAATAGCCTGCGCCATGATAACGCTGGCAGGTATTTTAAATTCAACCATTTGACGAATGGCGACCTGTGCGTATTTTTCAATATAGTTGTAAACCTTAAACTGTGGAGGTTGCGCACTTGCCCATAGCGAGATGAAAAGCAAAACAACCACCGGTTTAAAAGAAAATCGGCGAGATTGCTGAGATATTGAAAATCCGGCTTTAATCATCTACATTTACAAAAATATGCCTGCAAAGTGTATCCCATCCGCATACTTTTTTTACATATTAACAAACCATTTTTGACAAGATGAAAAAATCACTCTATCTGGCAGTTATCAGTATGGCAGCACACAGCCTGTTAGATGCGCAAAACAACTACAATTACCCCCTTACTGAAAAGCAGGATGTAACAGATGTTTACTTCGGAACAAAAGTCGCTGATCCTTATCGCTGGCTCGAGGACGACAAGAGTCCAAAGACAGAGGATTGGGTAAAACAGGAAAACCAGGCAACTGAGAATTATCTAACGAAGATTCCCGGCAGAGATAAGATAAGAACACGGTTAACAGAACTTTGGAACTTCAACAAAGAATCCACACCTTTTAAAAAAGGAAATTCTTTTTTTTGTTTCTGCAACAACGGGCTGCAAAACCAAAGTGTGATGTTTATTAAGAAAACGCTTGAGGACCAGGGAGATATTTTACTCGATCCGAATACACTTTCAACAGACGGAACCATATCCTTAAGCGGAACTTCTATTTCTAAGGACGGAAAAACGCTTGCTTATGGTATTTCAAAAGCCGGTAGCGATTGGGTGGAAATTCATTTTAAAGACATTGCCACTAAAAAAGACCTTCCTGATATTATAAAATGGGTAAAGTTCAGTGGTATGAGTTGGAAAGGAAACGGAGTTTATTATAGTCGTTATGCCGAACCTACAGGCAGCGAGCTTTCTCAAAAGAACCAGTTTCATAAAGTGTACTATCATACCCTTGGAACCGGACAGCAAAATGATCAACTGATTTTTGAGGACAAAGACCATGGAGACTATAATTTTGGTGCCTTTGTTACCGAAGATGAAAACTTTTTGTTCATCAGCACAAGTCAAAGCACCAGTGGCGAAAAGCTTATAGTAAAGGATCTGAGAGATCCCAAAGCGCAATTTAAAATCCTGTCCGCTGATTTTAATTACGAGTATAGCGTAATAGATAATATCGGTGATACCTTTTACATGGTGACTAATCTAAACGCACCTAAAAATAAGCTCGTGTCTTTTACCTATAATGCGACAGATCAGAATAGCTGGAAAACTATTATCCCTGAAAACATAAACCCTTTGGAAGGAGCAAGGATCTGCAATAAAAAATTAGTCGTAAATTATTTCCAGGATGTTGTTTCAAAGTTGTATTGTTACGATCTGCAGGGTAAGCAGGAAAAGGAAATTGTGCTTCCGGGCCTTTGCCGGTTAAATGTATTTAATTCGGATAAAGATGATGATTTCGCAACGTATAGTATTTCCTCATTTATTTCACCTGGACAAACATATTACCTGGATGCAAAAACCTGGAGTAGTAAACTCATCTTTCAGCCAAATTGTAAATTTGATTCAGATAAATACATTACAGAACAAGTGTTTTATGCAAGCAAGGATGGAGTAAAAATCCCAATGTTCATTACCCATAAAAAGGATTTAAAGATGGGGCCTGAAACACCTTGTTTTGTATATGGTTACGGTGGGTTTAATATTTCTGTTGCTCCCGAATTCAGGATAGACAGAGCCGTATTCCTGGAAGCAGGAGGGATGTATTGTGTTCCAAATTTGAGAGGAGGCGGAGAATATGGTGAGGACTGGCATAAGGCCGGAATGAAATGCAAAAAGCAAAATGTATTTGATGATTTTATTTCCGCCTGTGAATTTCTTGTTGCGAAAAAGTACACTTCCTTTAATAAAATTGCGATTCATGGACGCAGCAACGGGGGACTTTTAATAGGAGCAGTGATGACCCAACGTCCCGATATTTGCAAAGTAGCAATTCCTGCTGTTGGCGTTTTAGATATGCTGCGTTTTCATTTATTCACTATTGGACGCGCCTGGACCGCGGATTATGGTTGCAGCGATAACAAAGAAGAATTTGACTGTCTTTTAAAATATTCGCCGCTCCACAATGTGAAGGCAATTAACTATCCTGCAACACTTGTTCTAACAGGAGACCATGATGACCGCGTTGTTCCGGCGCATTCGTTTAAATTTGCAGCTACCCTACAGGAAAAAAACAAAAGCGCTAAACCAATGCTTGTGCGCATTGATGTAAATGCCGGCCATGGTGCAGGCAAGCCCACTTCCAAGCAAATTGATGAATTTACTGATATGTGGAGCTTTATTTTTTATAATTTGGGTATAAAATAAACAGTATGAAAGAAAAATCTCGGGTATCAAAACCTGCTTGTTAAAAACATTAGAAGGGACGCTCCATGCAGCCTTTTTATTAGTCCTAACTTTAGAGGGATGAACCGGATTTTTCGAATGCTTATTGTCCTATTGCCCTTTGCAATATTTTCCTTTGTTACTCCTCCTCAAAAAAAGAAGGATCCTGATTTTATTTCCATTCAAAACAAATGGGTAGATTCTGTTTTTAATTCCTTAACGCCTAAAGAACGGCTCGGTCAGTTGTTTATGGTTGCAGCATATAGCAATAAAGATCTTAAGCATGTTAAAGAAATAAAGGACCTTATTACAAACTACAACATTGGTGGTCTCATCTGGATGCAGGGTGGCCCGGTAAGACAAGGTAAGCTTGCTAATTATTTTCAAAGTATTGCAAAAACTCCTTTGTTATATAGCATTGATGGAGAATGGGGACTGGCTATGCGTTTGGATTCTACACCACGCTATCCAAAACAAATGACATTAGGTGCCATTCAGAATGATTCACTTATTTACCAGATGGGCCGGCAAATTGCCAGGGAATGTAAGCGCCTTGGCATTCATATAAATTTTGCACCGGTTGCAGACGTGAATAATAATCCCTTAAATCCTGTGATCGGCATGCGAAGTTTTGGTGAAAATAAATTTAAGGTCGCGCAAAAATCTTACATGTATATGCAAGGGATGCAGGATGAACACGTGATGGCAAACGGCAAACACTTTCCTGGGCATGGTGATACCGAAAGCGATTCGCATAAAACGCTGCCATACATGGCGCATACGCGTGAACGTTTAGATTCCCTGGAACTATATCCTTTCCAGTATTTATTTGACAGAGGTTTGGGAAGTGTGATGGTTGCCCATTTAAATATACCAAGCTTGGATACCACTACAAACATGGCTTCCACTTTATCCCCGAATGTTGTAAACGATCTTCTTAAGACCAAAATGGGGTATAGGGGATTGATCTTTACCGATGCTCTGAACATGAAAGGAGTCTCCAAATTTTATCCGCCGGGTGTTGCAGATGTAAAGGCATTATTGGCCGGTAACGATGTACTTTTATTTAGCGGTGATGTAGCAAAGGCAATGGCAGAAATAACCAAAGCAATAAAAGAAGGAAAGATCAGTCAGGCTGAAATTGATGAGCGGTGCAAAAAAATATTAAAGGCAAAGTATTGGTGTGGTCTTAATGTAAAGCAGGAAATTGTAACACGCAATTTATCAAAAGAGCTCAATACAAAACAAAGCGAAGAGCTGAATGAAAAACTTGCTGAAGCAGCGATAACGCTATTACGAAATGAAAATAATTTTTTACCACTTAAAGGAACCGACAGCCTCAGAATTGTAGAAGTGTCCTTTGGTGTGGAAGAAACAAATACGCTTGGGAACACCTTAAAGAATTACGCCTATGTGGAACATCTTGGGCTAACGCACGACGCAAAGCCTGCTGACATAACTAAGGCATTTGACAGGATAAAAGAATCTGACCTTGTGATCTTACAGCTTAATAAAGCCACTTTAAAAGCAGAGAATAATTATGGAGTAGGGGAGCAGACCTTAAAGCTTATCGATTCTATTTCAAGGTTAAGGCCAACAATAATGGTTATGATGACCAATCCATATCTTTTAAATAAAATTACCTCTATCTCAAATTTTAAGGCAATTATTGTGGCTTACGAATACATGCCTTCCCTTCTGCGTGCTTCCGCAAATGCGATTGTGGGGAATATCCGGGTTAATGGCAGATTGTCGGTAAGCACAAATCATTTTAAAAGTGGCACCGGTTTGTTCATGGAAGCTCTTCCGGCTAAGGATAAAAATTATATGAAAGAAATTTTCATGAAAAGAAAGTTTGGTGTTGTGGACAGTATTGCCTTGTCTGGTATCCTTGAAAAGGCGTATCCGGGCTGTGAGATCGTTGCTTTAAAAGATGGTCAGGTTATTTACCAGAAATCATTTGGCAATTATACTTACAGCCGTGACTCAAAAGCAGTAGATAACGGAACTCTTTACGACCTCGCCAGTCTTACTAAAATAACGGCCAGTTCACTTGCTTTAATGAAATTGAAAACTGATGGAAAATTTGATTACACAAAAACACTCGGTTATTATTTGCCATATCTGAAAGGAACCGATAAGGAAAACATAATAATTGAAGATGTACTTTCTCACCAGGCGGGTTTACAGGCATGGATTCCCTTTTATTTAAGAACCATACAAAGAGATGGAGACTATAAGCCTGGTATTTATTCAAAAAATAAATCGACTGATTATCCTACAGAGGTGGCAAAAAATCTGTATATCTTCAAAGGCTTTAACGATTCCATTTATAAGAGAATAGTAAGTTCTAAAATTGAGAACCCTGGTAAATACCTGTATAGCGATATTGGTTATTATTTTATGCAACAAATCATTGAACAACAAAGTCAGGAAAAACTGAATCAATATGTTGCTGAGATCTATACAAAAATTGGTGTTGGACTTACCTATTTACCTTTAAATTATTTTTCAAAAAAACAGATTGCTCCCACTGAAAATGATGAAAAATTCAGGAAGCAGATCCTTCAGGGATATGTTCACGATCCTGGTGCGGCTCTTCTGGGTGGAGTTGCAGGGCATGCTGGTGTATTTGGAAATGCACTGGATGTTGCGAAAATAATGCAATTATATTTAAATAAAGGAGAGTTAAATGGTGTAAGGATTCTGGATAGCAATGTCGTAAAAGAATTCACCGCCTGTCGTTTTTGTCCCGGTAACAGAAGGGGCTTATGTTTCGAGAAACCGGAAGCAGATACAAAAAAGGACAATCCTGTTGTTTCAGATTGCAGTCTTGAAAGTTACGGACATAGTGGTTTTACAGGTACCTTTGCCTGGGCCGATCCTAAGAATAACCTGGTGGTTGTTTTC
>JAYSYG010000146.1:0-6518 GCA_043716685.1 Sphingobacteriaceae bacterium
AAGGAGAAAAAACCGGCTGGACATACGTAGACATCCCACCCGATATTATTTCAAAACTCAAATTAAAAACAAAAAAAGAATTCCGGATCAAGGGGTTGATCGACGATGTAAAGTTTGAGCGAATGGCTACCTATCCCATTGGAGAAGGAAATTTTATAATCGCCATTAACGGCGAACTCAGAAAGAAACTTGGAAAAAAAGAAGGCGCTATGGTGAGTTTAAAATTTGAGCTGGATAAAGCGGAAGCTCTGCAATCACAGGAACTTATTGATTGCCTTAACGAAGATGCAATAGCACTTAAACAATTCAACACTCTTTTACTTTCGCAGCGTAATTATTTTCACCGCTATATTTACGGTGCCAAAGGTTCTGCTACCAAGGCTGGCCGCATCGTTAACATCATCAATGCTCTGTATAAGAAACAAGACTTTGGCGCGATGATCCGGAGCTTACAGAAAAAATAAATTAGTTGAGTAGTTTAAACGTTTTTAGAGATCCCTCTGTTCTTACGTTCAGAAGATATATGCCTGGTGAAGTATGGCCAAGATTTACCACGTAATTAAAAGAAAAAACGTCCGTTAGAATATCAGCTTTAATAAGCTTTCCTTCAAGATTCACAAGTTCTATTTCAACAGCACCTGGTTCGCTAAACAAAAAACGAAGTTCATAATTTCCTTGAGAAAAAGAACAAAGTCGCACCTGGGAGTTTCTGCCTAGGGACGTTATTCCTGTTACATCATCCACTATGTTTATGACTTGTTGTGCGGTAGCTTTGCAGTGGTCAATACTTTCTGTAATCAGAGTAACAGTGTAAACTCCCGCAGAAAGATAACTATGAGAAGGACTTGGGACAAATAAAGTTCCACTGTTGTCGCCGAAATCCCAACTACTGAATTGTGCATTCACAGACGTGTTTGTGAAATTAATCTTACCCGAATTTGAAAGTTTTGTTACAAAAGCATCTGGTAAAAAACTCGCTGTAGGAACAGCTGCAGCCGGCATGAAAAAGTCTTTTGCGAAACTACTGCATTGCCCAACGCTGCTTATTTTAACCGAATAATTTCCGCCAGTTAAATTCTGAAGTGAATCTGCCGTGTTTTTATTTAAGGAGGTCTTCACAATGCTATCACCATTTTTCCATTCATAATTCCATGGTCCGCTGTCTGTGGCTCCTGAAATTAAAACCCCGGCGGCAGGAAACAAACACTCCGGATTTATCACCAAGCTTGAAGCGTTTAAATTAGTAGTAAAAAAATTTATTTTAAACCGTGCTGTTGAGGTTGTGTCGTATAGAGTACACACGTAATCCGACGTTAGAATATTAGTACTTATTCCGGTAAAGGTATCATATAAGGTCACGCATACATTTTCATGAAAATCTGTTTTATCAACCGAAAAGGTAAAACTCTTTGTGCTGGGCGTTATTGCTTTGACAAAAATGCTGAGGTTGGATGGCAATTCGGGAAGACCACTAATGCTTGTAAGAACCGAGTCGCTCATGCTTCCAATATAAGGAAAGGTGCCAGTGTTATAAAGCAGCTTATAGGCATCGAACGCAGGTTGAAATGAAGTGGTGCCGCCCTGCTCAAAATAAAAAACGGTCTCATCATTAAAATTACTGGTATTCATTAACAACCTTAAAATTGGCTTGTTCGCTGATGCGTTGCCAGGGGTCAGTGATACAATGAATAAGATTAAAAAGCTCGTTTTGAGTAATGCGTAAATTTTTTTCATGGCTAACAATTTCTAAAACAAAAGTAGTCCGGATGATTTTTATAGGGTATCCAAATAGTTTCGAAATCTTACATGCGCAATGTATCAATGAAAATGGAAACAAATACCGGGCATAAAAAACCCCCAACCTTCCAGTTGAGGGCTTACAACTTATTTAGTATCGTGTTCTGATCGGAGTCGAACAGCGTTTAAAATTTAGTATCTGTATGCTTCTCCTTTGAAAGGACCTTCTACTTTTACGCCAATATAATCAGCTTGGTCTTTGTTTAAAGTGTCAAGTTCCACACCAATTTTAGCTAAGTGTAAACGCGCTACTTTTTCATCTAAAATTTTTGGCAACACATATACTTTTTTCTCATAAGCAGCTGTGTTTGTCCATAATTCTATTTGAGCCATAGTTTGGTTGGTAAATGAGTTACTCATTACAAAGCTAGGATGTCCATTTGCACAACCTAAATTCACCAAACGACCTTCCGCTAAAACAATAATATCTTTACCATTGATGGTATATTTGTCAACCTGAGGTTTAATGACATCTTTAGTTTTACCATACGTTTTGTTTAACCAGGCCATATCAATTTCTGTATCGAAGTGACCAATGTTACAAACGATCGCCCCGTGTTTCATAGTTTCGAAGTGACGTCCAACTACGATATCTTTATTACCTGTTGTTGTAACGATGATGTCCGCAACTTTCACAGCATTATCCATTTTTTGTACAGCGTATCCATCCATTGCAGCTTGTAAAGCACAAATAGGATCTATTTCCGTTACAATAACACGAACACCTTGTGACGATAAAGACTGCGCAGAACCTTTTCCAACATCACCATAACCCGCAACAACAGCCACTTTACCAGCCATCATAATATCGGTAGCACGACGGATCGCATCTACTAACGACTCGCGGCAACCGTATTTATTATCGAATTTAGATTTTGTAACAGAATCGTTTACATTAATAGCTGGCAACATTAACGTTCCTTTAGCCATACGCTCATACAAACGGTGGACGCCTGTTGTAGTTTCTTCTGATAAACCACGGATACCCGCTGCTAACTCAGGAAACTGGTCAAACACCATATTTGTTAAATCACCACCATCATCCAGGATCATATTTAAAGGCTTACGGTCTTCGCCAAACCATAAAGTCTGTTCAATACACCAGTCAAATTCCTCTGCTGTCATCCCTTTCCAGGCATATACCTGAATACCCGCTGCTGCAATAGCTGCCGCTGCGTGATCTTGTGTAGAGAAGATATTGCAAGAACTCCAGGTAACTTCAGCACCTAAAGCTGTTAATGTTTCAATTAAAACGGCTGTCTGAATAGTCATGTGTAAACACCCGGCAACACGCGCTCCTTTTAAAGGTTGCGAGGCGCCATATTCTTTACGAAGTGCCATTAAGCCCGGCATTTCTTCTTCTGCCAATCTAATTTCTTTACGACCCCATTCTGCTAATGAGATGTCTTTTACTTTGTACGAAGTGTACTTTGTTGCTGTTGCTGACATGTTATATGTGTTATTATATTTATTTTTTTAAGGATTACAAAGATAAGTCATAAGTTTGTAATCCTCAACTATTTATTTGGTGTTAGAAATACGTAAAATAAACGATGTTATATCTATAGGTCTGTTAGATCTGAAGGCTTTTTCCGCACAGGAAGCGGTTCATATCAAGCGAGAGCAGGAAAAAGCAGGAACCCGCTTTCTTCTTAAAAGTTTATTAAAAACAAGTTTGTTTGAGCTGGCTTATACAGAGGAAAACAAGCCATTTCTAAAGAACCGAACCGAACATATTTCCATATCGCATTCGCATGATAAGCTTGTTATTATAATAAACACAAAAGAAAATACGGGAATTGACATTGAACAAATACGCGATAAGGTGAAAAATGTACAGCACAAATTCCTGAGCGAAAAGGAACTGCACTTTGCCGGTGGGGATGTAAATAAGCTGATTACCCTATGGGCGGCTAAGGAAGCTATGTATAAAGTGAATGGTCTTAAAGAAGTTGAGTTTATCAGAAATCTCTTTGTTGAAGAGTACACAGGGCCTGAAATGACCGGCAGAATTGAATTAAAAGACCTTAAAAAGAAATACAGACTGGTAAGTGAAGAAATAGACGGTTATAAAATGGTTTACGTGTCACATGAACTTTAAAGATCTTATAAAAAAACTAAATAGCCCGGGAAAACCGCTTTTAGCCTTGCTTATAGACCCGGACAAGTTTAATCCCGAGTTGATTGAGCTGGCTAACAAAAGCCGGGCAGCGTGTTTTTTAGTTGGTGGGAGCAAGCTGGAAAAAGGCGACGTAAACAGCACTATTTCGGCCATTAAAAAAAAATCCCGCATACCTGTAGTGCTTTTTCCTGGTGATGAAACTCAGTTGTCAAAAAAAGCGGATGGCCTTTTGCTGTTGAGCCTTCTTTCGGGACGAAACCCGGATTACCTCATAGAGAAACATATCCGCGCGGCACCCGTAATTAAAAAAATGAAACTTGATTATTTATCTACTGCCTATTTATTGATAGACGGGGGTAAAACATCCGTTACACAGCTGGTAACGAATACAGTGCCACTGGATCCCGCTAAAACAAACTATATCGTAAATACAGCCATTGCGGCAGAACAACTGGGCTTTAAAGCAATTTACCTCGAAGCGGGGAGTGGTGCAAAAAATAAGATTGCGCCCGCACTTATAAAAAAAATTAAAAAAGAAGTGAGCATTCCCCTCATTGTTGGAGGAGGAATTGATTCATCCCGAAAAGTAAACGCAGCTATAAAAGGAGGAGCAAATATGATTGTTGTTGGCAATGCATTAGAAAAAAATGTATATTTATTGACTGAGTTGAGTTCTTGTTTTTAATCCCGGCGGCAGGACCATTAACCGCACATTAACGAAAGCAAATGAAATTAGTAGTGATAACGCCTTCGAAGGACGTGGAGGATGAACAAACCCTGGTGACAAAGATGTTCGAAAGCGGACTTAAAACCTTGCATTTAAGGAAGCCAAAATATTCCACCAATCAAATGGCAGAATATCTTCAAGAGATCCCTACCCATTTTCATAACCGTATTGTAATCCACTCCCATCACAATCTTGCTTTAAAATTTAATTTAAAAGGAATCCATCTCAGCAAAAACCACCTTTCAACCAAGTGGAAATACTGGCTAACACGCACGCGCCTGAAGTTAAGATTCGGCGAAACCTCTAAAAGCCGCTCATATTCAAGGCTTCAGCAGGTATATGCAACGGAGCAACAAAACTTCGATTATTTTTTAATTGGCACCATGTTTAATAATATGACAGGTGAACTATACAGCGGGTTTTATGAGGACGGTGTAATAGCGGCGAATAAAAACAGCGGTAAAAAGTTAATCGCACGGGGTGGTACGGCACTTGTAACCATAATGAAGGCGCTTAAATACGGGTTCGATGGCATCGCGTTTAATTCCTATTTATGGAATGCGGAAATGCCCTATGAAAATTTTTTAAACGTACTCGCAGAGTTTAAAAAGCAAAATATTGAACTTGAATAAATGTCCCTTTTTAGTATTATAGCGCTCATTACCGGAACCCTGGGCGTTTGGCTTACCATTAAACAAACCATCTGGTGCTGGCCCTTTGCATTAACTGCCGTTATTACTTCAATTATTGAGTTTTACAATGTGCGCCTATATGGCGATATGGCCCTGCAGATCTTTTATTTTTTTGCAGGAGTCTATGGCTGGATCTACTGGAACGAAAAACAAAACAAAGGTTTTTTAGTCAAACGCATGGATTTACGGCTTATTCCTTCTCTTGCAGCCATAACAATTCTTCAGGCCGTAACGTATTATTATTTACTGATCTATTTTAAAGGCGACAGACCTTTACTCGATGCAATACTCACAGCCTGTAGTTTAACAACGACCTTTATGATGACAAAAAAATGGGTCGAAAATTGGCTGTTATGGGTGTTTATTGATGCTACCTATATTGTGTTGTACGGGCTAAAAGAAATGTGGCTTTTTGCTTTGTTGAATTTATTATTTACAGTTATTGCCTTTTACGGCTGGTTAAAATGGAGAAAGGAAGCATTATAAAGATTGGCATTGTAGGAGCGGAGAGCAGCGGTAAAACCTGGCTGTGTGAAGCTTTAGCTAAGTATTACAATACAGAATGGGTGCCAGAATATGCCCGAGAATACTTTAACGACTCCGATATTTATAATTACACGCTTGATGATTTGGTACGCATTGCTAAAAAACAAATGGAACTGGAAGAGATAGGGCTAAAACATGCAAAACGATTTCTATTCTGCGACACAACACTTATTACTTTAAAGATCTGGGCAGAGCTTGAGTTTAAAATTACGCCTGAATTTATTGAAGAGAATTTAAAAAAAATAAAATACGATTATTATTTTATTACCGATAACCAGATGCCCTGGGTTGCTGATCAGTTGCGGCAGAACAAACATAGCCGCGCGCTTTTATTCCAGATGAATGAAGCGGAAGTGCTGAAAAGTGGCATTTCTTATTCTGTGATCTCAGGTACGGATGATAAAAGGCTGGAGAATGCCATTGCAGTTATTGCAGCAGGAAAATAAACGATAAAAACCTTTATTACTAACGGTTACCTGTAATGGTATAGGATATTTCGGCTCCTATATGCGTGTGACAGCCTGCCGAGTTGCCTACAATGCTGAGGGATTTTTCAGAGACAAACTTCCCGCGTTTTTCGCACTGTATTAAACAATCGTCTTTGTCTATTTCAAACTCCTCTTCCCAGTCTTTT
>JAYSYG010000147.1:0-6507 GCA_043716685.1 Sphingobacteriaceae bacterium
CGTCATTAGCTGCGTGCAGTGACAAGGCAAGATTAAATTTAACTTTATCATCGCCCAGTTTCATGATCATTTTTGCAACCCCTGCTGTGGAAACCGTGATGCGCTTAGGCGACATGCCCAGCCCTGTTGGACTTGTAATTTTTTCTATCGATTTTAAAACTTCTGCATAATTCAGGAGAGGCTCGCCCATTCCCATGTACACAATATTAGTAAGTGGGGCTTCATATCTTTCAGAGGCAGTGTTCTTAACCAAAACAACCTGGTCAAAGATCTCATCAGCGTTGAGGTTCCGCATCCGTTTTAATTTTCCGGTAGCACAAAACTTGCAGGTAAGGCTGCAGCCCACCTGAGAGGAGATACAGGCCGTCATGCGCTCATGGTGAGGGATAAGAACGCTTTCAACCACGTAGTTGTCATGCAAACGCATGGCACATTTAATCGTGCGGTCGGAGCTTACCTGTAATTCATGGATCTGAACAGCATTAATTGCAAAATTTTCCTCCAGGTAATCCCGTAATTTTTTAGAGAGATTCGACATCTGGCTGAATTCCACTACGCCTTTTGCCCATAACCAGTCATATACCTGCTTCGCACGGAATGCAGGCTCACCGATCTCTTCGAACAATTGCGTTAATTGAGGAAGGGATAGCGCGCGTATGTCTTTTTTTGCCAAGTGTGAGCGGCAAAGATACCATTTTTACAGGGATATTTCGCTAACTTTACGCGTGCGTTTTTTAAAAGCAGATAAACTATTCGACGGCAGGACCTACCTGGCGGAGGACTCTGTACTGGTACTCGACAACCAAAATGTGTTAAAGGAAATTGTTGCAGAAAATAATCTTGATAAAAACACTATTGAAAAATTCGCCGGAGTTATAACTCCGGGTTTTGTAAATGCCCATTGTCACCTCGAGTTAAGCCATTTAAAGGGAAAGATCCCCCGGCACACCGGTTTACCAGCTTTCGCAAAACAAGTCGTTTCATTACGACATACAATTGGCAGGGAGGAAGTATTCTCTGGTATGCATGAGGCAGACCACGCTATGTGGAGCAGTGGTGTTGTGGCTGTTGGGGATATTAGTAATTCGGAAGACAGTTTTAAAGAAAAATTGAACAGCAAAATTTATTACCACACATTTATTGAACTCATTGGTCTGAATCCTGTAAATGCACAAACAATTTTTGACAAAGGAATTTTACTTTTGCAAAAACTGCTGTCTATGGGTTTGCAGGGAAGCCTTGCACCACATGCCCCATACAGTACTTCGAAAGAATTAATAAAACGGATTGCAGACTATAATAACAGTTCGGGCCGCTCTCTAAGTATCCACAACCAGGAAAGTGACGAAGAGACTAAATTTTTTATGGGTCAAAAAAGTGCTTTCGAAGACCTGTACCGTTCCCTGGGACTCGATTTGTCCTGGTTTAAACCGCCTGGGATTTCCAGTCTGGGGTATTATCTCGAAGCGTTGTCAGATCATCCATCCATTCTGGTTCACAATACATTTACAAGCCGCGCTGATGTAGACACGACAAATGACAAAAATATCTATTGGTGTTTCTGTCCTGGTGCAAATAAATATATTGAGAATTCTCTCCCGGAGTTCTCCTTTTTTGCGAATAAAAAAAACAAGATCTGTCTAGGAACAGATAGCCTGGCAAGCAATTCGCAATTGAATGTGATAAATGAAGCCAACCTGGTTTTGAACCATACACAAGAATTTTCACCGGAAATCCTTCTCCAGGCCCTAACCTCTTCGGGAGCGGAAGCCCTTGGTATTTCTGACAAATTCGGGGAATTTAAACCAGGTAAAAACACCGGCTTAAATCTTGTGGAAATCAAGAACTCAAAACTTAATTTTGTAAAAAAAATTGCCTAATAATACATCATGCTCTATTTAAAAACATTCACCTTTAATCCTTTTCAGCAGAACAGCTACCTGGTATATGATGAAGAAGGGACAGCGTATCTTTTCGACGCAGGAAATTATACAAGCAGTGAAAATGAACAACTCAAAAAATTTATTGAAGATAAAAAACTAAACCTGAAGCGGTTTTTACTTACGCATGCACACATAGATCATATCCTGGGAGCCCGTTTTATATTAGACACGTATGGCTTGTTACCTGAAGTGCATAAAACGGAACTCTTCTTCATTGAAAAAATGCTGCAGAGCGCAGCTATGTATGGCATAAAGTGTGAACCGGCACCTGTGCCGCAAAAGTTTATAACTGGCGGGGATAAAATTATACTTGGTAAATACG
The DNA here is from genome assembly GCA_043716685.1 of Sphingobacteriaceae bacterium. Classification (GTDB taxonomy): domain Bacteria; phylum Bacteroidota; class Bacteroidia; order B-17B0; family Aurantibacillaceae; genus Aurantibacillus. The sequence goes on from JAYSYG010000147.1 coordinate 2,266, forward strand.
AGTTTGACTGTCTTTTTACACCCGGCCATTCGCCGGGAAGTATTTCTTTTTACAATAAGGAGAATAAAATAGTGATTAGCGGAGATGTTCTTTTTTATGGAAGCATTGGCCGGAGCGACCTGCCTATGGGCGATCACGAGACCTTAATAAAATCGATCAAAGAACAACTCCTGGTTTTAGACGATGATGTGAAAGTATATAGTGGACATGGTCCTGCTACGACAATTGGGTTTGAGAGATTGAACAACCCGTTTCTTATCTAATCTGAATTTGGTATCTTTATAATAGATGAACAAACTAAAATTATTTATACTTCTGTGTACTGTATTTCTTGGGATGATAGCCCAGGAAAATCAGCCTGCAAAAAAAGAACAACCAAAATATGACCGTAAAGAAGAAATTATTTATGATGGCAAACGTTATAGGATCCACAACAGCTATCTGACCATTGGCGGAGGATTTTTGCAGGCGAGCATACGGCCAAACCTTCAAAAAATGTTGGGAATAGATTACCAGCTCCCAATCAGGAAGACTCATTTTCAGCTTGGAATAATGATGAGTGGCGATGAATTTGCTTCGAATAATAATGTGCAAGGACACGTATGTTATGGTATAAGGCAGGAAAAGAACAGGAGCAATCTCGCGTTTTTTTTCGGACCATCTTATTCTACAGGAGTAGAAGGAGATGCAACAGGCTCTCCAAAATTTTACCAGGGATTTGGCGGATATGTAAGCATCCAGGCAGTGACAAAATTCACTTATGACATCGGCTTTGGAGCGGAGTTATTCGGCGATATAAGCGCCAAGCAAAATATTATTGGCTTAAAATTTATTGCCTTCTTCTCAGGAGCATACCGCGGCGCCAAGAAAAATTTTAACCCGCATGTAAGATCAGAAAATCCTTAAGGAAAAATTTTAAACGTTTCTGTATGATGGATTTTATAATTGTTGGAAGAGGATTAGCGGCTATTACACTGGCGCATACTTTTTATAAACATAAGATCTCCTTTAAAATAATTGGAAATGAAACACTAAGTAATTGTTCCAGAATAGCAGCGGGTATCTGGAATCCCATCGTTTTTAAACGCCTTACTAAAAGCTGGCTTGCCGATGATCTGATACCTTACCTGACTACATTTTATGCAGAATGTGAAACAGTGTTGGAAAAAAATCTGGTGACACAACGACCAATTCTAAAACCCTTTACTGAAGACCAGGAAAAAACACTTTGGATAAAAAAAGCAAAGGGAGAACTTGAAAATTTCCTGGTGAAAGACATTCATGATCTCTCCTCTTCGCCCCTTAAACATTACAAGGTGACAAATGGTTATGGCATAATAAAACAGAGCGGCAACTTAAACGTCGCAGATTTTTTAGAAACATCCACGTGCTTCTTTAAAGAATATTTGGTTGATGATGTATTTGATCACAGCCAGCTCATCCGTTCAGACGATAAGGTTACGTATAAGGAACTTAATGCTAAGAATATTATTTTCTGTGAAGGATACCTTGTAAAAGACAATCCTTTTTTTAGCTGGATACCTTTAAAACCTGCGAAAGGTGAAATTCTTACTATTGAGGCAAGAGATCTTTCTTTAAAAAATGCTGTTTTTAACCGCAATGGATTTTTAATGGATACTTCGGATGGGATCTACAAGGCAGGTGCAACTTATGAGTGGCAAGATCTGACACAGCGCACAACGGAAAAAGGGCTGGAGGAATTACATTCCAAAATAAAGCAAATGATACGTTGTGAGTACACCCTTTTAAAGCATGAAGCGGGGATCCGCCCTTCGTCAATTGACAGGCGGCCTATTATCGGAGCGCATCCCCTGTACAAAAACATGCATGTGTTTAATGGGCTTGGGACAAAAGGAGTAATGCTCGCACCCTTTTTTGCTAAAAATTTCGTAAATTTCTACTTAGAAAAAGAACCACTTCACAAAGATGTAGACATAAACAGGTTCTATCAGTTATATGGCAAAAAAAAGCAGGATTAAATTAATTGGCCGGAGAGAATTCGTGGATTTCCCGGTTCTGGGTATTTTTAAAATGGAAGCGAAAATTGACACAGGAGCTTACACCTCTTCCATTCATTGCGAAAATATTACTATAAATTATGAAAATTCAAAACCAATCCTTTATTTTACTATTCAACTGGGAGAAATAAAAACATTCAGGTTTGAAGAATACACCCAGAAGAAAATTAAAAACTCTTTCGGCGAGATGGAAGAACGCTATGTGATAAAAACCCTGATCACGGTTGGGAAGAAAAGAATACGTTCAACCATTTCTATGAGTAACAGGGATAATATGCGCTACCCGGTGCTTATTGGAAGAAGATTACTGAAAGCAAAATTTTTAATCGATGTTAACCAAATCCATACAAACGGAATAAGTCTGAGTAACGTAGTGAAATCTATAAATCCTAAATTGTAATTCTATACATGAAAATTGCAGTATTGTCCCGTAACAAAAATCTTTATTCTACCCAACGACTTATACAGGCCGGTGAGGAAAGGGGACACGAAATGGTTCTCTTGGATCATATGAAATGCGTATTGGTAATTGAGCAGGGCAGGCCACATATTTATTTTAACGGAAAGGAAGTGGTTGGTGTAAATGCCGTGATTCCCAGAATTGGCGCTTCAGCTACGTTTTACGGCTCAGCGGTTGTGAGGCAGTTTGAGATGATGAAAATTTTTACTGCTGTTGAATCTCAGGCGCTTGTGCGTTCGCGCGATAAACTGAGAAGCCTTCAAATACTGGCACGCGCTGGAATTGGAATTCCTAAAACAGCTTTTGCATCTTCCCCAAAGGATAAGGATATTGATAGTGTGATCGAAAATATTGGCGGCGCGCCTTGTGTTATAAAGCTACTGGAAGGCACACAAGGAATTGGTGTGATCTTGGCAGAAAATCAAAAAGCAGCGAAAAGCGTTGTAGAAGCATTTTTAAAACTGGAAGCCAACATGCTTGTGCAGGAATTTATTAAGGAAGCGGGCGGTGCCGACCTGCGTGTTTTTGTGGTAGACGGACAAATAGTGGGTTCTATGAAACGTCAGGCAAAGGAAGGAGAATTTCGAAGTAATTTGCATCGTGGAGGCTCTGCCTCACTTATTGATCTCAGTACTGAGGAGCGTTCAACGGCTATTAAATCTGCAAAAAAACTGGGTCTTGGCATTGCAGGTGTAGATCTTCTGCAATCAAGCCGCGGTCCGTTGGTTATGGAAGTAAATTCATCTCCGGGACTTGAAGGAATTGAGGGCGCAACAAGAGTTGACATTGCGGGAAAAATTATTGAGTACGTAGAAAGAAACGAGTTTACAAAACCGGGAGAATAAGAAATATTTAAGAGCCAGTTCGAGTTGGCTTGTTTTTCAAGCCGTATCGAGAACTGGCTGAACTATTTCTTGATACGTTTCGGCGAAATATCCCTATGTGTTTCAAGTTAGAGAACTCAATTGTGCGAATGTTTTTCATTAATAAGGCTTTACCTGATAAATATAGCGGCATTAAATAGTATTTTTTCAAAAAAATTAACCCCTCGAAATGAGAATAGAACAAAACCTCAATTAACTGTGCAAAAAACCATAACCATTAACGGGCAGGATATCGAGCCGGGAGAAACAAAAACAGTTATCCTGAATTCATATGAACTCCATACAAAAACAAAACTGGAGATTCCGGTAATCGTGATTCATTCCAAAGAAAAAGGCCCGGCCTTATTGTTAAGTGCGGGAATGCACGGAGAGGAAACGAACGGCATTGAAATTATCCGTAAAGTAATCACACGACCAGAGGTCCAAAACATGCAGTGTGGAACCCTTATAGCCATTCCTGTAATAAATGTTATTTCCTTTTTATTTGGCAGCCGCGACCTTCCTGATGGCCGTGACCTGAACCGCTGCTTTCCGGGAAACAAGCGTGGGTCCATTGGAAGCAGGATTGCATACGACCTGATGAAACATATTTTGCCTATCATTGATTTTGGGATTGATTTTCATACCGGTGGCGCCAAGATCAGTAATTATCCACAATTGCGTTGTGTGTTTGATTTTCCTGATAACCTGGCTCTGGCGGAGCGTTTTTCGGCCCCGCTTATTATTGATGCGCCATATCGCGAAGGCACATTTCGTCACGAAGCAGCTAATAAAAATAAGCCGGTACTTGTGTATGAGGGAGGTGAAAGCATGCGGTTTGATTATGATGCTATTAAAGAAGGGCTGAATGGATGCCTGC
>JAYSYG010000148.1:0-6491 GCA_043716685.1 Sphingobacteriaceae bacterium
CTTGAACGTGCGTAGGGTATAAGTGCACTTTCAATTACTGCTAAATGTTTTAATTCAAGCGGAATATTGTATTTATCCAAAACCTCTTCAAACATCGGGTAGTACAACTGCGCAACACCCATCATACGGCTCACACTCTCACGCTTACGAACAGTATATAAATCTATAAACCCTTTTACATGCGCATTATATATCAGGTCAAAAGGAGAAACCGCGTCCAGCTTAGCTAAACGGGCCTGATACGTATAATCATCATAATGCGGAATGCTATCCTGAGCAAACTTGTATTTATTATTTTTAGGAAATACCGGACGAGAGAAGGCGGTTTCAAACATTTTTTGAGTGGACAAACTATCCAACATATCCGCAATTGGTGTCTCAACTGCAATGGACTGGGATTTTACCGATACGCTTAAAAGCAAAACAGGCAAAATGAGGTGTTTTTTTAAGAATCTCATGTTTTTTGTGTGAAACCAGGTTTAGGTTAATTAAACGTATTTACTTTTAAAACGTTACAAGATAAAAAATTAAATTTCTTTTTTTAACGATCCTGTCCAATTTTAACAAGTTTAAAAATTAAAAAACGATTAAAATAGATGTTCGGGCTATAATTTTTAACTTTGCTGTGTGAAAAACATGGAAAAAGAAGAAAAACCCTTGCAGCATATAGAACGCAGCCCTCTATTTTTGTTAATTTCTGTTCTTATTAGTGCATTAATTGTATTTATAGGCTACAGTATGTTAAAAAAAACAAATCCCTGGGGATTTATAGTTCTCGTTCCTGGCTCCATTCTTTCATTCCAGTCGCTGTGGTGGCTGCTTCATCCTTTCGCACTGGTATTCGAAGATAAAATAGAGATCAAACAATCTCTTTTACATCATAAATACAGGTACTTTGTAGATTTGAAACGTGTGAGTGAATCAAAAAAAGGCAAGATCTATATTACTTATAATGATGATGAAATGGAAGGACTGAATCTTTTTGGCATCAAGGCTTCCCACGTACCTCTCCTTAAGTCGGAGATAGAGCGTTCTGTAACTGAAAACATGAAGGCAAGGCCTTAGTAATCTGAACTTTTTTCAACGCAGAGTTTTGGAGGCACAGAGAAAAGCCTTTTGTGGCTCAGTATCTCTTTTTTTTTCGTTTTAAACCCTTTCAACACTGCTCTTAATCCTGAACTCCTTCAATTAACAGCATAAACAAGCTGCTGTATCTTTTTTCTCCCCCTACATTATGTTATAATAAACAAGCCTGTGTTTAAAATCAGTTGTGAGTACAGATTTACCTGCTCTATTTAAAAGTAATTTCGTACTTAAATCAATTTAAAGATGCTCAATTTCATTCTACAATCTGCCGCAAATGTGGCCAATACTGTATTACCAGCCGACTCGTCCATAGTTACCGGCATTCAAACCGCTGCAACTCCTGAAATAACAGAGACTAAAATTTCACTGATCGAGATGATCTTTAAAGGTGGGCCTATTATGTACCCATTGGCACTGTTGTTAATGATCTCCATTTATATTGTTATTGAACGTCTGCTGGTTTTAGCTAAGGCTGGTAAAAGGAATGAACAGTTGGTACAAAACTTAAAGGAATTGATCCACAGCGGCAACATGACCGGAGCTGTTGCGATGTGTAAGAACATGAATTCACCGGAAAGTGCCATGTTGGAACAAGGTGTAAAACGTATCGGACAACCTGTGCTGGAGATTAGAACAGCAATGGACAAAAGTGGCTCGAATGAAATTTCCAAACTCGAAAAAAATATGAATGTTCTGAGTATTGTTGGTCGTATTGCCCCTATGTTTGGTTTCGTTGGTACCATTATTGGTGTTATTACCATTTTCAGAAAGATCAGTCAAAGTGGTACTGTTGAAATTGTTCAGATCTCAGATGGCTTATATCAAAAAATGGTGTCCTCTGCAGGTGGCCTGGTTGTTGGTGTTATTTCGTTTATCTTTTATTACTGGATAAATTCACGCATTGATAAAATTTCACATAAAATGGAAGATACCCAGATAAAATTTCTTGATATGTTGAATGAACCTGCGAAGTAAGCTGCTACAGATTATACCGATAATTAAGATTTAAATAGCACAGAAAATGCAAAACAAAGCACTACTAATTCGTTACAGATTCAAGACTCACAGAAACATCTGTGTAATCTGCGAAATCTGTGGCTAAAAAATTTAAAGATGGCTCTACGCAAAAGACACCGGGAAGCAGAAGTTAGTACAGATTCACTCAGTGATATCATGTTTTTCTTAATGCTGTTCTTTTTGATCTTATCTACTATGGTAAGTCCCAATGCTATTAAAGTGGCGTTACCTAAATCGGATGTAAAAACGACCGTTGAGAATAGGATCAAACCAATTCACGTCGCTATTACAAAGGATAAAAAGTACTTTGTTAATACGAAAGAAGTAACGAAAGAAACGCTGGAACCAGAAATCTTAGCACTTTCAAGTAAGCTGCTGGAGCCAACTGTTATTATGCATTTGGATAAAGAGCTGGCCATTCAGGATGAGATCGATATTATGACCATCTGCTATAAATTAAAATGTAAAACAGTTTTGGCAACTGCGGCCACAAACAAATAATATGGAACTGACACGGACGGAAGAAAATAAAAACAGGCTCGTTTCGGGAATGCTCACGCTCGTAATTTGCGGATTATTGCTTCTTTTTCTCCTTTTGTTCAACCTTATTACTCCAAACCCTCCTTTTCCTGAAATGGGCGGTGGCGGCGGCCAGGAGATGGCACTTGGCATGATGGAAGTTGGCAATAGTGATTTGGATTACAGTACTATGGGTAAAGTTACTGACGTGGTTGCGGAAACAAAAGAAAAAGAAGACATCGTTACAGACGAAAATGGCGAATCCGTTGATATCGAAAAAAAACCAGAAGTGAAAGAAGATAAAATGGTTATTACACCCATAAAACCAAAACCGGTTACTGTTAAGGAGCCTGTAAAAGAAAAAACTGTAGCAGAAAAACTTGCTGAAAAATTTAAAAAGAATACTGGCCAGAATGGTGGTGGGATAGGTAATAATGACGTTGCAGGTCAGAATGGCGCGCCCATGGGAGATCCATCTAAAAATGGTACAGGCGGAACAGGAACTGGTTCGGGTGGCGGAAATGGATCCGGCACAGGTCCTGGTTCAGGCCCGGGAAGTGGCGGAGGCAGCGGAGGTGGATTTGGTGCTGATCTAAGAGGCCGTACGGTTTTAAAAAGACCGAAACTACCAAGTGATACACAGGAAGAAGGAAAGGTTGTGGTTGAGATAATAGTAGATGCCAATGGAAATGTGATAGAGGCAAACCCTAACGGTCGCGGCACAACAACCAGCAACACCGCATTAAAACAAAAAGCAAAACAAGCCGCAATGGAAACAAAGTTTAATGTAGATGGTAAATACGAAGAACAAAGGGGAACTATTACCATTGTATTTTCTTTTAACTAATAAATCAGCGATATGGAATTAAGCCGCAAAGAAGAGTACAGGAATAAAAGAGTTTCGATGGGCGTTACAGTGTTTTCATTTTTTGTAATGCTTGCTTTTTTTGTTTTCACTAATATTATTACAGCTAATTCTTCTTCAGTGGCTGCTCTGCCAGAAGTAGAATTAGGTATGGACAATTCGGATGGAGAGAATACCACTCCGGGCAAAAAAGCAATTATGTCTATTGCTTCAAAACAGGAAATTGCTCCGGCTAAAAGTCAGAAGACGTATGCTGAGGGGGAGATCATTCCTGTAAAAAATAACACCTTAGAAAATAAAGCTACCAAAAATGAAATCGTGAGTACAGTTAAAGAACCGGCTGAGTCTCATAGTAACGGAACCGGCGACCCTGCGCTGGGTTACGATCTTGGAGAAAGGAATATTGTCCACTCACCGGACTTTTCAAATGATACACAAGAAGAAGGTAAGGTTATTGTTGAAATCGTGGTAGACAAGAATGGAACAGTTATTGAAGCGGATCCCAATGGCAGAGGAACGACTACCAATAGTACAAGCTTAAAAGCGGAAGCACGGAAAATGGCTCTTGCAACAAAATTCAGTCAAAATCAAAAACGTGAGGAACAAAGAGGTACTATAACAATAATTTTTTCATTCAGATAAAATGACGTATCAACAAACGCTTGATTATTTATTCGCGCGTTTACCCATGTACCAGAGGGTCGGAGCAGTCGCGTATAAAGCTGATCTTGTTAACACTATTAAAATTGTTGAAGTTCTTGGCAAACCACATTTAAAATTAAAATGCATCCATGTGGCAGGCACAAATGGCAAAGGCTCAAGCAGTCATATGCTGGCGGCTATTATGCAACAGTGCGGCTATAAAACAGGCTTATACACCTCTCCCCATTTAACTGACTTCAGGGAACGCGTAAAGATCAACGGTAAAATGATTCCTAAAAATCACGTGATCGATTTTGTACAGAAATACAAAGAACCCTTTGAAGAAATAGAACCCAGTTTTTTTGAGTGGACTGTGGGACTGGCACTTGATTATTTTGCGACAGAAGAAGTGGATGTGGCCATTATTGAAGTCGGGCTGGGAGGAAGACTGGATTCAACCAATATCATTACACCAAAAACCTCGTTGATCACGAATATCAGTTTTGATCATATGAATTTGCTTGGTGACACCCTTGAAAAGATCAGCAGAGAAAAAGCTGGGATCATTAAGCCTCGTGTGCCAGTGGTAATCAGTCAGTACCAAAGCGAAACGGCGCCGGTTTTTAATGCCATGGCCAGAGAACAAAAGGCACCCATTGAATATGCTGACAAAAATTATAAGATCATTAAACACACACTCTCTAAAGGCCTGATGCAGGTGGAAGTGCTTAATAAAAAAGACGATGCCGTGCATCATTACGAACTGGATTTGACTGGTATTTATCAATTGAAAAATTTACTGGGCGTTTTAAACGTTCTTGAATTTATAGAGAAAGCCGGCTTTTTAATTGAGCCTGAACAGGTAAAAGCTGCTTTAAAAAATGTTTGTGGAATTACCGGCTTAAGGGGGCGCTGGCAAAAATTGAGCGATAAGCCTTTAATAATAAGCGACACAGGACATAATGAAGATGGCATTAAACAGATCCTTGAGAATTTAAAAGATATAGAGTATACAGATCTCCATTTTATTTTCGGGGCAGTTAACGATAAAGATGTATCAAAAATTTTAAGCCTCTTACCCAAAGAAGCCATCTACTATTTTGTAAAAGCAAACATTCCAAGGGCATTGGATGAAAACGAATTATTGAGCCAGGCGCAAAAATTAAAGCTCAAAGGACACTCTTATAAAACGGTAGAAGCAGGATTAAAGGCAGCTAAGAAAGCAGCTAAGAAAACAGACCTTATTTTTGTAGGCGGAAGTACTTTTGTGGTAGGCGATATACTGGCGTTGATGGAAAAAGGGTAATCTATTTCTCGGAGAGACACTAAGAGCGCTAAGAGATAATCAGCGTTCGAGGTATCATTTTATCACATTGCTCTTATTTCTCGCAGAGACCCTAAGTGCGCTAAGAAGTAATCAGCTTTGGAGGTATCTTTCTATTACGTCCCTTTTATTTCTCGCAGAGTCGCTAAGTGCGCTAAGAGGTAATCAACTTTCGAAAAGTATTTTATCGCTTTCCTTCTATTTCCTTACGTCTTTGCGTGACATTTCTAATGGAACCGCTAAAATTTCTTTCACATACTTCTCTAAATGCAGCAAACGTGTTCCATACCAACTAAACACCTCTCCATCCACGATCATTATTTTTGAATCCGGCAAGATCTTTTGTAATTCTTTCAGATGCTTTTCTTTAAAAGGAAAAGGTTCGCTTGATAGAAAACAAATTTCCGGGTTGATTTTCTTTAAATCTTCTTTATCCAATTCGGGGTAACGTATATGGCCGGCAAGAGCATTCTCAAATCCAAGGTGTTTTAAAACCTGATCTATAAAGGTGTCCTTCGCTGCAAGCATATAGGGATTGTTCCAGATAAAATAAGCTACTTTTTTGTGCGTGAAACTGTTATGAATATTTCTGAGTGATTTTTTTAGTTTGTCAAGAATTACTTTGGTTTCTTTTTTTTTGCCTGTTATCTCACCAAGGCCAGACATCATTGTAAAAGAATCTTCAAACGTATAAATATCACTCATCCACACCGGAAATTCTTTTTGCAGTTCCTCTATTTGAGATTTTTCGTTCTCTTCCTTATTTCCAATAATCAGATCTGGTTTTAGCGCCCTGATCTTTTTAAGATCAAGTTTTTTTGTCCCCCCTACCCGCGCAATACTGTTAAACATTTCGTGCGGATGGATGCAAAATTTGGTGATACCTACGAGTTCTTCTCGAAGGCCGAGATCCCACAAAAATTCAGATTGTGAAGGAACAATGGAGATGATGCGTATGGGTTGCGCCTTTAAACGAATTGTATTACCGAGTTGATCTTTATAAGCAAACATTAACTGCAAAAATAATCTTTAAAACGA
>JAYSYG010000149.1:0-6481 GCA_043716685.1 Sphingobacteriaceae bacterium
GGATTACAGCGATCCTGCAAAAAATAAATTCAGGTATAAACTTGAAGGATATGACAATGATTGGTCCGCCCCGAGCAACGTACGTTATGTGTCATATACACAGCTTCCCGGTGGTGAATACACCTTTAAGGTAAAAGCGGCAAATAATGATGGCATCTGGAACGATAAGCCTTTCGAGATCAGCATTACCGTTATCCCTCCCTTTTGGAAGACAAAAACGTTTTATGCACTCATTATAATCATCGGCATAGCACTTATTTATTTCTACACGCAATACCGCACCCGTGCAATTAAGAAAGAAAATAAAGTACTTGAAAATAAAGTAGCAGAACGTACCCGTGAACTTGAAGAGAAGAACAGGGATATTACGGGGAGTATTGAATACGCAAAACGCATCCAGGAGGCAATTCTGCCTTCAAAAGACAATATCTACAGGAAATTAAAAAAGGTTTTTATTCTTTACCAGCCAAAAGATATTGTAAGTGGTGACTTTTACTGGTTTGCCGAAGAAAATGGCATTAAGATCTTTGCTGTGGTGGATTGTACCGGACACGGGGTTCCCGGGGCATTTATGAGTATGATCGGCCATAACCTTTTACACCAGATTGTGCTTGAAAAAGGTGTAACGGATCCCGGAGAAATATTAAATAACCTTCATAAAGGAGTTCAGGAAGCCCTGCGACAGGGACATAATGAAATTAGTACAAATGATGGGATGGATGTTTCTATGATTACTATCAATGATTTATCGAAAGAAATTAAGTGGGCAGGGGCTAACAGGCCGCTGGTTATGGTGAACAAAGATGGTGAGCTTGCCAAACTGGATGGCAATAAATACCCTATTGGTGGTGCGCAATACGATGTAGACCGTACTTTTACAACACATAAAGTAAACCCTTCCAAAGCCTCAATGGCCTACATGTTTTCCGACGGTTACGCCGACCAGTTTGGAGGAGAAAAAGGCAAAAAATTCATGGTAAAACGTTTCCATGACCTTTTGGGAACAATTCATCTGAAGACAGCAGAAGAACAGCGGACCGAGCTTAAGAACCATTTCGAACATTGGCGGTTAAACCATGAGCAGGTAGATGATGTTTTAATTGTGGGTATTGAAATTTAAATTTAATCATTATATTTGTCTACACAATTCCTACATTGGTCTGTAATAAAGCACAATTGATGATAACCCCCCCTCGGATTTTTTTAATTTTAGGTTGCTTTTGTTCATTGTATTTTACAGGCTGTAGCAAAAAGGAAACCATGGAAGTTGACAATGAGACCCAGTCTGTAGTAGATTATGCAATTGCCGACCAGGAATTCACTGCCATTGTTCCTGCAATATACCAAAGCGCACGTTTTACAAAAGGAACCGGGGTTCAAAACACTTTTTCTCTTTCATCCTGCGACACGTTAACCTATGTAAGTGGAGATACAACAGATTTTATTCCCAACCCCATTTACACCTTACACGCGAATGGTGCGTGTTCTCTGGTAATGCCCGATGGAAAATCGAGATCAGGTAAGATAACTGTAAGATTAACAGGCAGAGTTAGGGTGCCTGGGTCTCAAATGATCCTGAAATTGAATGACTATGCAGCTTCCGGTATTAATTACGGGTGCGATAGCCTTGTAGTTACTACTAAAGAATCAACAGCTTCTTATGCTATATTTGGGATAAAACTAGTTAACGGCATTTGTAAAACAAATCTGTATTCAATAAAATACAAATTTGAGAGAACATTTACTATTTACCCGGCCGGCGATTTTGTGAGCGCTGATGCGGTTACTTACGTGTATGGGGATGCCTCAGGAACAAACCGTCAGGGCAAAAACTTTTCAACAAATACGGCCCAGGGAACCTCTTTGGTTAAGCATAAAACGTGTCAGTATTTTGATAAAGGAACAATGGAGTTAACCCCGGAAGGGTTTAAAACACGAACAATAAATTTTGGAGATGGAAACTGTGATGATGAGGCAACTTTTACAGTTAATGAAAATACTGTGGCATTTAAATTAAAATAATATATATTTACACCAAAATTAAAACAAATTATTCCATAGTGGACGTTTTCGATATATATGATAAAATGGAACGCAATAATATTTTGCTTTCATTCAAAGGAGAAATTACCTCTGATTTATTGACGTCCATTCTTCAGATCATGGAGAATAAAATGGATAACATGCAGGAAGAGCCTAAAATGAAAAAAAAGGTCTATAACGTCCTGGTGGAGTGTTTGCAGAATTTATACCATCATCTCGATGAGATTACTGAGGTAGATTCTGAAAAAATAAGATCGGCTATTTTTACTATCGGAAAAATTGATAATAAATATTCTATCATAACAGGCAACTATATTCTGAACGAAAATATAAACGGCTTAAGGTCGAGGCTTGATGAAGTTAATTCTTTAAATAAAGAGGAATTAAAAGAGTATTATAAAAGAGTTTTAAATAATGGAGAAATGTCTTTAAAAGGCGGGGGAGGTTTAGGGATGATAGACATTGCCAGAAAAACGGGTGAAAAATTAGAGTATAATTTTTTGGAAATTGATAATAAAGTTTCTTTCTTTACACTTAATATAAAAGTATCAAATCAACAAAATTAAAAATTTACAACTATGGAAAAATATTCTATTGAAGGCACACCCAAAACACCAAGTATAAACTTTGACTTGAATGGTGGGATACTAGAAGTAAAAGGCCGTTCAATTCCGGAAAATTCTATTGAATTTTATAAACCATTGGTGGATGCACTGGATAAATATGCAAGTGCCGCAAAGCCTGCAACCACTGTAAATGTTCAATTGGAATACTTTAATACATCTTCTTCAAAATGTATTCTTGATGTTTTTAAAAAACTGGAAGGTATAAATAAAGGCGGCAGCGCTGTTACAATTAACTGGCATTACGAAGAAGATGATGAGGATATGCTGGAAGCCGGTGAAGATTACCAGGCGATCATCAATGTGCCTTTTAAAATGATTATGGTTAACGAATAATTTTATTTTTAATGATAAAAACCCTGTCAATCTTAAAGCTTGACGGGGTTTTTTTATTATATTTGTTTCCCTTTTTAAAAGTAAAAATATGTCAACCAAAATTTCAGAATTATTAGGTGCAAATGCAGACAAGCTGTTAAATCATACCTGTAAAACAATTTCAAAAGATCTTATCCATTTACCCGGAAATGATTTTGTTGATCGTATATTTTCTCCTTCAAACCGAAATCCACAGGTATTAAGAAGCCTCCAGCAATTATACAATACAGGCAGACTTTCAGGTACCGGGTATATGAGCATTTTACCAGTTGACCAGGGAATTGAACACAGCGCAGGTGCCAGCTTTGCTCCTAATCCTTTGTATTTTGACAGCGAAAACATTATTAAACTGGCCATTGAAGGGGGTTGTAATGCTGTAGCTTCTACCTATGGTGTTCTTGGCTCCGTTGCCAGGAAATACGCACACAAGATCCCTTTTATTGTAAAGATCAATCATAACGAATTTTTATCTTACCCCAATAAATTCGACCAGATCATGTTCGGTTCTGTGGAAGATGCATGGAACATGGGCGCTGTGGCTGTTGGAGCAACTATTTATTTTGGTTCCGCTGAATCGGGCCGCCAGATTGTGGAAGTAGCTCAGGCGTTTGAGCGCGCACACGAGCTGGGAATGGCAACTATTCTTTGGTGCTATACCCGTAACAACGCTTTTAAAAAGGATGGGGTAGATTATCATACCGCAGCAGATCTGTCTTCGCAGGCCAATCATTTAGGCGTTACCATCCAGGCAGATATTATCAAACAAAAACTATCAGATAAAAATGGTGGTTACACGGCAGTTAATTTCGGTAAAACACATGCAAAAGTCTATTCTGAACTTACTACCGATCATCCTATAGATCTTTGTCGTTACCAGGTAGCAAATTGCTATATGGGCCGTATGGGCTTAATTAACAGTGGCGGTGAGAGTAAAGGCGAAAGCGATCTTTCAGAAGCGGTAACAACGGCTGTGATCAACAAAAGAGCCGGCGGACAAGGTCTGATAAGTGGTAGAAAAGCATTTCAGAAACCTGTAAAAGATGGCGTAGCTTTATTAAACGCTGTTCAGGATGTGTATTTGGATAAAACAATTACGATCGCTTAATAATTTTAGAATTTAGAAATTGGATTTCTGAAGTAAGACATTAATTCTTATATCTTACTTCTTAAATCATAAATCTCAAAAGAATGGGTTGGTTTAAAAGATTAAAAGAAGGAATTACAACTTCCACAAAAGAAAAGAAGGAAACACCTGAAGGCTTGTGGTATAAATGTCCTTCCTGCAAAAAAATTCACACGGTGCAGGATCATACTGCTAATAAATATGTGTGTTCAGAATGCGGTTACCACGAAAAAATTGGGAGTAAGGAATACTTTGAAGTTATTTTTGATAACAATCAATTTACCGAGCTTCACGAAAATCTTGTCAGCGGCGATCCCCTGAACTTTTCGGATACAAAAAAATATACCGACAGGCTTACAGATACTATCCGGAAAACAAATCTTAAAGATGCCCTGCGCAGTGCTTATGGTAAGGTAAACGGGTACGACCTTGTAATCTGCTGTATGGATTTCAGTTTCATTGGTGGCAGTATGGGAAGCGTTGTAGGCGAAAAAATTTCAAGGGCCATTGACTTTTGTATCAAAACAAACACGCCGTTAATGATCATATCAAAAAGCGGTGGTGCCCGTATGATGGAAGCTGCATTTTCGTTGATGCAAATGGCTAAAACATCTGCTAAACTTAGTCTGCTGGCACAGCACAAAATTCCTTACATTTCATTATTAACAGATCCTACTACAGGTGGTGTAACAGCAAGCTATGCTATGTTGGGCGACTTGAACATTGCTGAACCAGGTTCCCTGATCGGTTTTGCTGGTCCACGCGTGGTTAAGGAAACTATCGGTAAAGACCTTCCTAAAGGCTTCCAGACTGCAGAATTTGTTCTGGAGCATGGTTTTTTAGATAAGATTATCTCCAGGGTAGAGCTTAAGGAAAAGCTCGGTATCCTTCTTAAAATGTTCAAGAACTAGGATCCAAGTCCTGTTCTTAGAACCTTTTAAATTTTCATTTTTAGAATATTTCAATTCTCCAAGCAAGGCTGCGCTTTGCAACCTTGTCAACACATGCCTGAACCGAACCGGCCCTGTATTTGAGATCAATCGGAAAAGTTGCGGAGATGCCAAATAGTAATTTTAAAGTACGATCTACTTTGTAGCGCTAGCCCATATAGTTTGTACCGTGCGGAGGCCTGCCAAAAATGGGAGCTGAGTCGGGGTGAAATGAGAAAACAAGGCTTTAGCGCTCCTGGAATTCTATGGCGCGTGAAAGCCGTAGTTTTCCGTGAGGCGCGCGGAAAATATTTTTGGCTTGATTTTTTGGTTACTTTTTCATCTAAGGAAAAAGTAACAGAGAAAAACGGCTAAGTTTTAAGGAAATCCCCAACTTTTCCAATTGGTCCTGGATGTGTGCGGGGAATGTTTATGCACAATAAGTGATCATATATATACACAACCGCAGTTACTTAATAGGACACTTTACGCAATATTTTCGGCGCGGTTGTTGTGCCGTTAAAGAAAGTTAAACCCAAAAAACAAACAACCATGAACACACTTAAAAAAATATTTTTGATGTTTGCTGCCTTTCAAATGATTGGTACTGCGGCACAAGCACAATGTAATTCAATTAATTCTCCTACATTTCAGGTAACAACAAGCCAAGCAACTCTTGCAACAAACGGTGTTTGCAGCATGCAAGTGTACATTGTGAATGCAAATACAAATTCGCTTCCGGGCGGACCTGTGTCTTTTAGTTTTATTTCTCCTGGGGGTGTACCTTCACTAAGTGTTATTCCAACTATTGCGGGAATATGGACAGTAACGGTAATAGATAATACCAACAATTGTGTAACAAGCCAAACTGTTCAGGTAAATAGTTCACCGGCACCAACTGTTTCGATTACTGCCAATCAAAATTCTGTTTGTGTAAATGAAACTATTCAACTTACCGCGCAAGGTGCAAACACTTACACCTGGAACAACAGCGCAACGGGCAGCCAATACACAACTGCTGCATTTACAACCACGGGAAATGTTACTTACAGCGTTCAGCTTCAGGGAGCAAGTAGTGCAGGCTGTGTTGCGACAAATACTATTTCGATAAGCGTTTTGGTACAGGTATGTGAAACTTCTAATGTTGGAATTACAGAATGCAGTAATTCTAATCAGATAAAGATTTACCCGAACCCTGTAAATGAAATCCTGAATGTTGAGTTTGAAACTATAAATACTGAAATAAAAGTAGTTGACGTTTTAGGAAAAGAAATGCTGAGCGTGAAAAATACAAAGCAAATAAACGTTATTGAATTACCAAAAGGAGTTTACTTTATAAGAATTGAAAATGAAATGAGGATGTTTTTGAAAGAGTAAATTAGCTCAAT
>JAYSYG010000150.1:0-6478 GCA_043716685.1 Sphingobacteriaceae bacterium
TTAATAAAAAGATCATTGATTCTTCTGCATATAAGTTATCCATCCTTGAACCCTTGCCGCAAAAGCCTTTCCCAATTCCACAAATTGCACCACACCTGCTTGCCACCTGTGTACTTCAGCAGAATACTTCACTTGCATTTCATTCAACACTTCATAAAAATTTGCAGGAGCGGGTAAACGAACTCCTGAATCGTCATGTACTGAATCTCTCATCTAACCAGATCTTCAACGCCTGCGCGCTGGTTGTGGAAACAGAAACCGGCAAAGTTATTGCGTATGTCGGGAACAGTTATTCTCCCAAAAATGAACATGAAAACTATGTAGATGTAGTCCAGGCTCCGAGAAGCACAGGCAGCATACTCAAACCTTTTCTCTATGCTTTTATGCTCAATGAGAATAAAATTCTGCCGGCAAGTTTGTTGGAAGACGTTCCTACACGCATTGGTTCGTACGGACCAAAAAACTTTAATCTTACTTACGATGGTTTAGTTCCGGCAAACCAGGCCATTGCACGTTCCCTGAATGTTCCTGCGATAAAAATGTTACAGGAATACGGTACCGCTAAATTCCACCAGCGCCTGAAACAGCTTGGCTTCACAACTTTTACAAAACCAACCGACCATTACGGACTTTCTTTAATACTTGGCGGAGGAGAAGCAAAACTCTGGGAAATAACAGGTGCTTATTGTTCTATGGCAAGGGCGCTCATGCATTATTCAAATACCAGGAATTTGTATGGAGTGAATAGCTATCATCCTTTATTTTATTTAAAAAAGGAAGCAGAAGAAAAAACACCGGCAAAGCTAAAGTCAGATTTGCTGAATGCTTCCGCTCTTTATTTCACGTTTAATGCGATGACGGAATTGTTGCGTCCTGAGAATTATATCGGCTGGGCCAGATTTTTGTCGAAGAATAAGATTGCATGGAAAACAGGTACCAGCTTTGGATTTCGCGATGCCTGGGCGGTTGGACTCAATGCTAAATATACAGTTGCGGTTTGGGTTGGAAATGCAGACGGGGAGGGGAGACCCGAATTAACCGGAACATCTGCCGCTGCACCGCTGATGTTTTCGATCTTTAATATTCTCGACCAAAAAAAATGGTTTGTAAAGCCAACCAGCGATTTTGTAAAAATTAAAGTATGTAAACAAAGTGGTTATAAGGCTTCTGCGATCTGTGACCAGGTGGAACTATGCGAATATCCAACAGGTTCTGAAAAAACAAGACCCTGTCCCTTTCATAAACTGATCCATCTTGACGAAAGCGCACAATATAGAGTAACCAGCGGTTGTTACCCGGTTGATAAAATGAAACACCAGGCATGGTTTGTTGCCTCGCCGGCTCAGGAGTATTTTTTCAAACAACATAGCGTATATTACAAAGCATTACCGCCTTATTTACCAGGCTGTGAGACCGAGTCGGCTAATAACCAAATGGAGATTATTTATCCCCGTGACGGCTTCCAAATCTATATTCCTATTGATGAAAGCGGAGAAAAAAGCCGGTGCATTCTGAAGGCAACGCATAAAAATAAAAGCGCGCAGTTATTCTGGTATTTAGATGGCGAATATATTGGCTCTACGCAAAAATTTCATCAATTGTCTCTTATTCCTAAAAGTGGAGAACATACTCTTGAAATAACAGATAATCTTGGAGAGATCGCCAATTGTAAATTTAGTGTGCTTAGTAAAAAATGAATAGCTGATTCGAAAAAATAATTGGTCAGCATTCATAAAAGAGCAAATAAATTTTTTAAACCAATGCAGCGTTTTTGAATGAATCAAGTCTTCTGTAAAAACCCCAGTTATGAAAATTAAACTTCTTTTTGTTGCCGTAATAATTTCTTTTGTTTTTAATTCTTGTATAAAAGACAAAAATTATAAAACCTATACGATCTACCGGACGGAGTATTCCGTTAAACAGTCTGTGAAAGATGATGCCCATCTGCAAAAGCCAGAAGCATTAAAAGATCTGGGAAGTTTTGTCCTGTACAACAATGCCATGTACATCAACGAAAAAAATAAAGGTATCCATGTGATAGACTATAGCAGCCCTACAAGCCCTGTAAATAAAGGCTTTATCCCCATTCCTGGCAATCTCGGGCTTTCTATCAAAAACAATGTTTTGTATGCGGATTGTTATTCCGACCTTTTTGTATTTAAGATCAGTTCCAATTCAACTATTGAATTACGCAACACGGTTGAAAACCTTTTTCTGACCCGTACTGGATATTATGATACAAACTACGTGAAAAGTACAGTGATTAAAAAAGATACCACCGTAACTGACGTGTATTATAATTCGCATTACAACAACTGTTATAGCTGCGATAATATACTTTACGCAACAGCAAATAATGCGGGACCTTCTAATAATAATCCAACAGGCGGCACTTCTGTCGGAAGCAGTATGGCTGTTTTTACGATTGTCAACGATTATTTGTATACGGTTGATAACTCAAACTTAAACTGTTTTTCACTTAAGGAAGCCTTACATCCTTTGCGCGAAAGTAGCCAGCATGTTGGATGGAATATAGAAACGATTTTCCCTTTCAAAGATAAATTGTTTCTTGGCTCGCGGACAGGAATGTTTATTTACAGCCTTGCTAATCCTTCATCTCCTTCTTATATAAGTGTGTTTAATCATGTAAGAGTATGCGATCCTGTTATTGCCAATGATAAATTTGCTTTCGTTACACTCCGCAGTGGAAGTGGCTGCGGTGGCTCCATCAATCAATTGAATATTTTAAATATTGAAAACATCACGAGTCCGGCCTTAATTAAATCCTTTCCTTTTACCAACCCACATGGCCTTAGCAAAGACGGAAACGTTCTTTTTATCTGTGATGGCACTGCAGGGCTGAAAATAGTGGATGCCAGCGATGTTAATAACCTGCAGATAACAAAGAGCCTGGCAATCGGGAAGGCAATTGATGTTGTTGCTTTGAACCAAAAAGCTTTCGTAATGCTTGAAGATGCTATTAAGATCTACTCCTACGACCAGCAATTCAATATTAGTTTGCTTAGCAGTATTAACAAGAATTAATTCTCCCACCTTGAAACGATTCAGTCTACTTCTTATTTTCTTCTTTCTTACAACTTCGGTTGTACATTGCCAGAAAGTTCAGTATGGTGGCATGCAGCAATTTGGCCTTGTATTTGGTCAGCAAAGGGTCAGCAACAATTTTAATCTTATAAATGGAGTTCGTTTCGGAAGATATTTTACCGGGATAGGTGTGGATGCGCAGTTTAACCATAAGTATTACTATTCTTCCTATTACAGCAACTTTCCTTACAATACTTCGGCTATTTACGCGGATCTAAGATATTACATCAACAAAAAAAAGAACTTTTTTGCAGTCGGAGATGGTGGTGTAAATTTCATAAATGAAAAACTGTATTCTTCATCAAGAGAGAAATATAAAAGACTATCGGGCTATTATGGAGCTGTTGGTATTGGATTTAAGGCAAAAGTAGGGAAGGAGATTTATTATTCCTTTGACGTGAATTATTGTATCCGGCAAACCCGCTTTAGTTACAGTTATATGAATTATATGAAGGAATGGCAGTCCGAAAAGTATGATATAAGGCAATATAGCATTTTGGTGAGAATGGGGATTGAGATTTTTTAATATCTTACTTTCAGATAAACCTCTTGTTGTTTTGTTAAGATCAGATTGGTTAAAATCGTGGAAAAAATATAGCCTGTTAATAATTTCCTGAGTTAGCAGAGGTTAGCCACTAATTAAGCTTATTTTTGATTTTACCCGAAAAAACCTTTATTTCCCCGGGACTGTTAAAATTTTCAACCCCTTATTTATCAAGTCTTTAAAATATCTGGCCCCCACCTCTAAATTCTTTAATTCTGACTATATTTGTACCCCGTTTTAACTAGGCTTAAGGCGTAAAAATTAATGTTTAATCCCTCAAACCGGCCTTAGAGGTTTGATACAATTATAAAAACAGAATGGCAGAAAAAGCCCAGGTTACTGGAAATGCAGATTTCGATTGGAACTCGATCGGAAAAAAACAAGACAATTATTCAGCAGAAGAAAAAGCGAAGTTGGATGAGTTGTACTCACAAAAATTAAGCACTATTGCAGATCTTCAGATCATTGAAGGTGTTGTAGTTGCTAAAAACAACCGCGAAGTGGTTGTAAACATTGGTTATAAATCAGATGGTGTTGTTGCTCTTTCAGAGTTTCGCTATAATCCGGATTTAAAAGTTGGTGATAAAATTGAAGTGTTCATCGACCAGGCAGAAGACTTACAAGGTCAGCTTGTTCTTTCTCACAAAAAAGCACGTGCAGGCAAAAGCTGGGATCGTGTTAACGAAGCGCTTAACAATGATGAGATCATTAAAGGATTCGTTAAATGCCGTACTAAAGGTGGTTTAATTGTTGATGTATTTGGTATCGAAGCATTCTTACCAGGTTCACAAATTGATGTTAAACCTATCCGTGATTACGATGTGTACGTTGGTAAAACTATGGAGTTTAAAGTTGTGAAAATCAACAATGAATTTAAAAATGTAGTGGTTTCTCACAAAGCTTTAATTGAAGCGGAATTGGAAAGCCAGAAACGTGATATCATCTCTAAATTAGAAAAAGGACAAGTATTGGAAGGTACTGTTAAAAACATTACTTCTTACGGTGTGTTTATCGATTTAGGTGGTGTTGACGGTTTAATTCATATTACAGATCTATCCTGGGGACGTATTAACCACCCTGAAGAAATCGTAAAATTAGACGAGAAAATTCAGGTTGTTATTCTTGAATTTGATGATGACAAAAAACGTATTGCTTTAGGTTTAAAACAATTAACGCCTCATCCTTGGGAAGCACTTAGCTCTGAAGTGAAAGTTGGAGATAAGATAAAAGGTAGAGTGGTTGTGATCAATGATTACGGCGCATTTATCGAGATTGCTCCAGGAGTGGAAGGTTTAGTTCACGTAAGTGAAATGAGCTGGTCTCAACATTTACGTAGCGCACAGGAATTTGTGAAGATCGGCGACGAAATCGAAGCTGTTATCTTAACATTAGACCGCGAAGAGCGTAAAATGAGCTTAGGTATGAAACAATTAACTCCTGATCCTTGGAATATGATCATGGAGAAATACTCTAAAGGTTCTAAACACACAGGAACAGTGCGTAACTTCACTAACTTCGGTGTATTTGTTGAATTAGAAGAAGGTGTTGACGGTTTAGTTCATATCTCTGATCTTTCATGGAGCAAAAAAATTAAACATCCAAGTGAGTTCTGCAAGGTAGGAGATAAAATGGAAGTTGTGGTTCTTGAAATTGATGGTGAAAATCGTCGTTTGAGCTTAGGTCACAAACAATTGGAAGAAAATCCATGGGATGTGTTTGAAACCGTGTTTACAGTTGATTCTATTCACAAAGGTACTGTAACTTCAGTAAACGATAAAGGCGCTCTAATTGGCTTAACTTATGGCGTGGAAGGATTCTGTCCTGCACGTCACCTGAACAAAGCTGACGGTACTTCTTTAAAAGCTGAAGAAACGGCAGACTTCAAAGTGATCGAATTTAGTAAAGATGCTAAACGTATTGTTGTTTCTCACGCACGTCTTCACGAAGAAGTGAAAGAAGAAGCACGCAAAACAGAAAAAGCAACTAAAAAAGCTGATTTCGAAGACAGTAAAAAAGCTGTTAAAAAGGTGAAAGATAACCAGGAGAAAACCACTTTAGGTGACATCTCTGCTTTATCTGATCTGAAAGATAAATTAGACGGTAAAAAGTAGTACCGTTGGCGGTCACTGAGCCTGTCGAAGTGCCGCTAACATACGACTTCCATAAACTCAATCGCAGGCCGTTACCAAACTCCCTATAACGACGTGTCGTTTTGTAGGGCAACTAAAAACCTTGCCAGGTTTTTAGTTTTTGAGAGCCAAAACCCGCTTCGATAACCATCGGGGCGGGTTTTTGGTTTATATGCACCAGATAAACTTTCCACCCATATATTTCTGCACAAACTTTGAAAAAGTAATCCTAATTTTAGGCATATCAATTACTAAAAACCACGAAACTATTTTTTGTTTAATCCTAATTCCTTTCCTTGGAATTTCTCAACAATCAAATCCTGAGCAGCGTATTGCAACACCGATAAAAGCTGTCACACTGTATTTAGGTGGGGCTGAGATCAACCAGCAGAAAATGGTGAATTTAAATGCAAGAATTACTTCCGTCGTATTTGCAAACCTTTCCTCAAAATTAATTCAAAAGAGCATACAGGTTAATGTTGGCGAAGGAATTAGCGTGTTAAGTGTTTCCGAAAAAACTCAATTTTTTAACCCTCAGTACCGAAAGCGCTTAAGTAAAACAACTCAGAGATTCTCTGAAAAGTAATCAATACAAAACACAACAATTAATGTATGATAAGGAAGCTTACGATAAGGAAAAAGAGTTATTAGCGAAAAATAACAGCATTGGTGGGAACGAGAAAGGCGTTGCCATTTCTGA
>JAYSYG010000016.1:0-2571 GCA_043716685.1 Sphingobacteriaceae bacterium
ATTAATTATTATTGGTGTTTTTGTTTTGTATTTTCTTTATAAGAGCGCGTGGAAAGTTATACCTTACCTGCTTTCTGGATCGATCATTTACGGAGTGGCGGGCTTTTTTGTACACAGTGATTTTCTATGGGTTTTTACCAAGATTCCCTATACTAAATTAAGCAGTGTTTATGGCCATGGCAGGTTCTTTCATTTTGTGGAAGAGCTCATCAATGTAACAGGAGTTCCTGTTTACCTGCTTTTCTGGGCTGGCTTTGTAAGTTCATTTATTTTGCTCTTTAAAAAACGCATCTTACCTGAACAGCACATACTTCTCTTTCTCGGCTTTAGTTCTTTTTTTGTTGCACATAGTCTATTCTGGTATTTGGGCATTTTTAATTCTATGGGATTAAAAAGAGTGCTGATCGGCATTATGCCTCTTATTGCTCTCCTGGCGCTGCACGGATTCAATTTCGTTACAGAAAACCGAACCTGGCTAAAGACTCTGTATAAAAAAGCGCTCCAGGGATTTCTCCTGATCTACATCCTGGTTTTTCCCTTTACGCCCAATCCTTCGGCTATACAATGGGAAAAGGACCTGATGCTGAATGCCGATCAGAAACTCGCAATTCAAACAGCAGAATTTATCCGTAAAGAGAAAAAAATAAGTGGTCCTCTTCTTTATAATCACCGTTATTTCAGCGTTCCGCTCGGCATAGATTACTTTGACCCGAAGTTCTGTAAACAGATCTCACAAGAAACAATTGCGGAAATGAAAACAGGAGATTTACTTATCTGGGATAACCTGTACACAGAGTTTGAATCGGGAATTTCCAGGAATGGGCTTGATTCGATAACACAACTCAACGCCATCGGAATTTATAAAACAAATAAGCCTGGGCGGGAAATACTTTTTTCGATTTACAAAAAGAAATAAGAAGAATTGGTTCAGGCTGAAAAAAGGTGTCTGTCATTATTCTCCGGATCCAGATTCCTGGCTCAGAAAGAGAATCCTGAAATTAATTTTTCTGGATTGCTTTGCCCTTAGCATTTACTTCACTTAAGTTATGCATGTTTGCAGGATTTCCTTTGTAATAAATATTCCCTTCATCGAAGATCAAATATTCAATTGTATTTACTCCCTGCAGGTTAAAAAAAGCATCGCCCATGCTTTTGGTGGAGATAAAAATATAATTACTGACTTTAAAATCTTCCGCCCAGGTAAAATTTGTACCAAATGAATAGATCATCAGGTTTTTTGATGACCCCTTTAAATACATATCGCCATTTCCATGCGAACTGGTGCGTACTTCATCATAGGTGCCATTGATGTACGTATCGCCGGAGTTTTCTGCCTTAAAAAAAATTTTGTCCTGGTGAAAATCTTCAGCCATTGTTATAGGCGCAACGCCATAGTTACTTACCTGTACAACATAGGGAAGTGTGATCACTACTTTTATCTTCTTTTTGTAGCCCCGCACAAAATTGCACCTGTTATTATTCTCCAGTTTTAACAGGCTGTCTTTTACTTTCGTGGAAATATTTTTAATAATGTGTTCCCCTGCAGTTATTTCTATTTTGTATTCCGGACCCTGGTTGATTGTTACATCTATTTTATCGAAGACTTCAATATACTTAAAGCCAGAAGGATAGCGCGTTACGGTAATTTCTTTGCCATTTGATTTAAAACAATCAAACGCGTTTTCTTTTTTGCAGGAGATAAAAAAAAGAAAAATGAGAAAATATATAATAACGCGTGTAATGATAGGATAGTTCTAATCTCTTAACCTACAAACCAAAGGGCTTTGTAAATTTTAATTAAATATAGGAAATCTGATCTTACTTTTCTCCATTCAGATTAAAAATTAACCCTCGATTGGCAATTTTCCAGAAATAAACAAACTGCTCCAAAAAAAGCCGAAAAGAACTCGCAGTTTTAATTAAAGAAATTAAAATTCCGGGAAAAAGCAAAGGTCACTCAAATTTGAGTAACCTTCTATTTCGTGGTAGCCCCACTTGGATTCGAACCAAGGACCGCCGGTTTAGAAAACCGGTGCTCTATCCAGCTGAGCTATGGGACCATTTTTTACAAGAAATTAATTTCGTAAAACCAATTTTTTGAGATTGCAAAGGTAAAAAAAGAAATTATTTAAACAATTATAATTATTTTAGTGCGTTAAGCCACAATCCTGCAACTATCGGTCATTATAGTCAATTACAACGTTAAGCACTTTTTAGAACAGTGCCTGTTTTCAGTTTTTAAAGCCCTTAAAAATATAGATGCAGAAGTCTTTGTGGTCGACAATAACTCGGTAGATGGCTCTGTCACGCTCATTCGTGAGAAATTTCCCAACGTTATACTCATCCAGAATAAAAACAATGCAGGCTTCTCTGTTGCCAATAACCAGGCTATTAAAGTCTCCAGAGGTAAATACGTCCTTCTTTTAAACCCCGATACGGTTGTTCAGGAAGATACTTTCGAAAAATCGCTGGCATTTATGGCTGCCCACCCGGATGCAGGCGGACTGGGCATTAAAATGCTGGATGGAAAAGGCACCTTTTTGCCTGAAAGTAAGCGCGGTCTCCCAACGC
>JAYSYG010000151.1:0-2074 GCA_043716685.1 Sphingobacteriaceae bacterium
GCAGCAGCCAGGCTGGTTAGAAAAGCAGGAGCAACCGTTGCAGGGTTTAACTTTGTGATTGGTTTGGATTTTTTAAACGGAAAGAGTAAATTAGTAAATCATACAAACAATATAACATGTCTAGTACACTATTAGAAAACGAAGTTGGATCCGATAGCTATCGGATGAGTTTCCAGATAAATGAAAACCAACAGATGATCGCGGATATGATCCGTAAGTTTGGTAAAGAACATATTTTACCGAAAATGATGGAGTGGGATGAATCGCAGGAATTTCCCGTTGAAGTTTTTAAAAAACTTGGGGAATTAGGTCTGATGGGCGTTTTAGTGCCTACAGAATATGGAGGATCAGGTTTTGGCTATACCGAATACGTTACAGCAATTACAGAACTGGGTAGTATTTGTGGGTCTATCGCCTTATCCATGGCTGCACATAACAGCTTATGCACCGGTCATATTTTACAATTCGGGAACGAAGAGCAAAAGAAAAAATATTTACCGAAACTGGCTACGGCCGAGTGGATTGGTGCCTGGGGATTGACAGAAGCCAACACTGGAAGTGATGCAATGCGAATGCAGTGTGTTGCAAAACAGGATGGAGACTACTGGGTGCTGAATGGCACTAAGAACTGGATCACGCATGGAATTTCCGGGAATGTGGCAGTTGTGCTTGCACGTACAGGAGAGCTACTGGACAGTCACGGGATTACTGCTTTTATTGTAGAGCGGGGAACTCCGGGATTCAGGGGCGGTAAAAAGGAAAACAAATTAGGAATGCGCGCCAGCGAAACGGCTGAGCTTATTTTTGAGAATTGCCGGATACATAAATCTCAGGTGATGGGGAATATAGGTGATGGTTTTGTTCAAGCCATGAAGGTACTCGATGGTGGACGTATCAGTATTGCAGCATTGAGTCTTGGTATTGCAAAAGGCGCTTTAAATGCAAGTGTCAAGTATGCAAAAGAACGTCAGCAATTCGGACAACCGATTGCTAATTTCCAGGGAATTGCATTTAAACTTGCAGATATGGCAACCGAATTTGAAGCAGCAGAACTATTAACTTTCCAGGCAGCTGACATGAAGAACAAACACATGAAAATGACCAAGGAAAGCGCTTTTGCGAAGTACTATGCGAGTGAAGTTGCGGTAAGATGCAGCACAGAAGCAGTTCAGATCTTTGGTGGATACGGATATACAAAAGATTTCCCGGTAGAGAAATTCTACCGTGACAGTAAGTTGTGTACTATTGGAGAAGGAACAAGCGAGATCCAGAAACTGGTTATTGCAAGGGAGATTATGAAGTAGGCCCTTCGACTCTGCTCAGGGTACTCCTTCGACTACAGTCTGGGCAGTTTTGGTAGTTGTTTAAAGTTTCATATTTATATTTTATTGTTTTTTAACGGCCATATGGTATAACCAGTTTTGTTTATTATTGTTTGCGTTTGGTAAACGTGATTATTTCATAAAATTAAAAACCGTTTAGGATGCTAAGCGGTTTTTTTATTTAATTTTGTTCTATGAGAAAGTATTCCCTCATGTCTATTGATCATTTTACACGTTATGTGTTGGGTGATACTGCTAGTTTTAACTGGCTGATGAATAATGGGTATAAAGAGTTTTTTGCTACACTGGATGCTATTCGTGATGAAAAAAAAGCATTTCAGTATCTCATGGACAATAAACACATTATATTGGCGGCCTTTGTAAATGCTGTGTGGGATGATGAAAAGGCTTTTGCATTTTTAATGAAAGCAAAGGCTTTTGAATGGGCCGCTGTAGCAAATATTATTAATGGAGATGAGAAGGCGGAAGATTTTCTTAAAAAAATAAAAAAGGAAAATTATATCCTTCTTGCGCATGCCATTCAGAGCAGGATTCACCAGGACGGGGATTACAATGTTAGTCCGATTGGCGCGTTAAAAAACATGCTCAACTTTAAAAAGGCTTTAAAAAAAGAATGAGAATCATAGATAGTATACCCCACGAGAGCATGACCATTAGCATCTTTCACATGAATGACAAATACCAGGTGCGTTTTGAAGCTGGCCCTATGGAGCAGATCTTCAAATTTTTAG
>JAYSYG010000152.1:0-2073 GCA_043716685.1 Sphingobacteriaceae bacterium
AATTGACAGAAGAAGAGGAAAAACATCCTGAGAAATTTCAGAATACACGCTTAATGATCGAAGTATTATACACACCCCTACTCAGTGTTTTAGGTGCCGGTTTTAATGTACAGTCGCGCCTTTTGAATTACAAAAGAGTAAGCCTGGAAGTATATGGCGGTATAAAATTTTTTTTTGTACCAGGACCTGACTTTATAACAATTCGTTATTTGAAAGGCGGACGAGAATTTTGGTATATGAATTTAGGATTGATCTGTCAGCTCAACCTGGGTGTAATAGCACCTTTTGCTGATCTTGGAGGTGACGGAATAGTTACGATTGGCACGGAAGTGAATTTTCATTCCATTTACAAAAAAATTAAAAAGAAATACAGACCGCCCTATCTCTATTCGGGTTAGTTTCTTAGAAATTATTTTTTATAACTACCTCGCTATGCTGGTGCTGAAGAGATCAGTTAATACCTCTCGCAATGCCCATACAAAAAGTCTTCACCTTACCCGAATGTTTTTTTCCGTCACTATTTTGTTCGGTTTTCTAAATTATAAATTAATAACCAGCCTGATTAAACTTTTACGATCGAGTAACATCTAATGTAGTATTACAGTTTAATTGTTAAAGACGTAATCGGGAAATAAGATGTACAAGGAATCTGTTTGTACATGGTATTATAAACAGTTTACCGCCTTACTTTCCCGATTCACTAAACCAAAAAAAATCATGGCTGCACGTATTTTATTATTAGCAGATATTTCCTCTTCCCATACCGAAAAATGGGCTTCTGCTCTCGCTCAAAAGGGTTACCAGGTCGGTATCTTTAGTCTCAATAAATCTTCGAGAGAATGGTATGTTCCCATTCAGAATATTTATATCCTTTACACGGGTGCAACTACCATCACGTCATACTCTGTTTTCACCAAACTGAATTACGTATTCGTGCTCCCAAAATTGATAAACAGCATCAGGGGCTTTCATCCTGATATTGTGCACGCCCATTATGCAAGCAGTTATGGATTATTAGGTGCGCTTAGCAAGTTTAAGCCTTTTGTAATTTCTGCCTGGGGTTCCGATGTTTATGAATTTCCTAAAATCTCTTTCATACATAAAGCTATACTAAAGTTTAACCTTAAGGCAGCAGATAAAATCTTATCCACAAGCTACGTCATGAAAGGTGAGTTGTGGAAGTACTCTGCCAAAGAGATCGACGTCATTCCATTTGGAGTAAATACACAAGTTTTTTATCCAAGGAATATGGCTCATAAAGAAACAAATACAACTTCTATCGGGATTATTAAAGCAATGGAAGATATTTATGGCATTGAAACCTTCATTGAAGCCATTGAACTTGTAAAACGTTGTCTTCCTGAAATCTCATTAAACGTGTATCTCGTAGGTTCAGGTAGCCGGCTCATGCACTATAAAAAAATAGTTCGCGCTAAAAATCTGGATGAAATTTTTGTGTTTACCGGACAAATTTCATTTTCACATATCTCTGACTATCATAATTTATTGGATATACTTGTAAATGTAAGTACCGTAAATGAAAGCTTTGGCGTGTCGGTAGTAGAAGGTATGGCGTGCGAAAAAGCCGTTATTGTTTCAAATGCGCCCGGCCTGAAAGAGGTAATTGCCGATTGTGGTATGGTTGTAGAAAAAGAAAACGCAGGTGAGTTAGCCAAAGTAATTATGCAATTGATTCGCTACCCAAAACTAAGAAACAGCATGGGTAAAGCTGCCAGAAAGCATGTGCTTAAAAATTATGATTTTAAAAATTGCCTTCATAGTATGCTAAGAATATACGACTCTCTTTTACCTTCACGGGAAAAATTTGAATTACCTCTAAAACTGAAAGTAAAAATGGAGAAAGTTTAGACTGTAGATCTTACTTGTAACTTAACGATCACTTTAAAAATCCAGAAAAATAAAAATTCCTGATTTACACTCCAACTACCGAATTAGCGTTAGAGAAAACAATTTCACAGCAATAATCAGTCCTGTATGTGAAATTATCACTCGCCGGAAATAACACTAAATTCCTCTTTCCAACCACACCTGAATTTTTTGCGCCATTAATTA
>JAYSYG010000153.1:0-6462 GCA_043716685.1 Sphingobacteriaceae bacterium
TCTCTGATTCTACAACATCTTATGGATCTTATTCAGGAGCGGTTCCCAACGAAAAAATAACCTGGGGAAAATTAGACATTCATACGCCTAAATTTATTGTAGAAAGTGATGCAACGATTGTTTGTCCGTTAATTTTTGCATGGATCCTTGGGTGGTAATTCGACCCGAATTTTAATTCAAGAAGTGGGGTGTTCACTCCACTTTTTTTATGGATTAGATTTTACTATTTTATACCACGCGTGTAGATCACCCCTAAAATCAAAATCTTCAACATATTTTAAGCCTGCTTTTTCCAGTACCTGGCGCGATTCTTTATTATTTACATCCGCCATTCCGTAAATCTCGTTTAGTTTAAGCGCGCTAAAGCCATATGAAACACTGGCCTTTGCCGATTCCGTGGCATACCCCTTGCCCCAGAATCGTTTTATGAGCCGGTACCCGAGATCGTAATAATTTATATGACAATTAGTAAGGTCTTTCATTAGTTTTAAGCCAGTCCAGCCCATAAACTCATTGGTTTCCTTATTTATCATCGCCCAGCGGCCTATACCATTATCTTCATATTGTTTCCTTATAAATCTTATCATTTCCCTACTCTCTTCAATTTTGGTAAAAGGTTGATTTCCTAAATATTTATGAACGTCTTTATCAGAATCTAGTTCAAACATTCCATCCTCATCAGAAGTAAGTATCTCTCTTAAAATAAGCCGTTCCGTTTGAAGAAAAATTTTCATAACACGTTTAGATTTTTTTAAATGTAAGGAATTTTACAGCGAATTAAAAAACCACTGAAATTTCTCCATTTAGAATCTCTTCAGATCTGCTGGCGTTAAGTCAAGCATGTTTCGCAGTAAAATCCTTGAAGGGTTTTGTGGTTATTAGCGTTGAACCCTTCAAGGATTGACCGATATTTTAGGCTTGACGACACTAGGATCAATGATGCACTCCTTCTGCGAATTCTTCAACCATTTTTGAGCAGAAAGCCGGAAGATCCTTGGGACTGCGACTTGTTACAAGTCCATTATCTACTACCACTTCTTCATCTACCCACTTTACTCCCGCATTTATTAAATCGGTTTTTATAGATTTATAAGAAGTCATTTTCCGGGATTTGATCAAACCTGTCTCAATTAACGTCCATGGACCGTGACAAATTGAGGCAACCGGCTTTTTACGTTCTAAAAAATCCTTTACAAAAGCGACTACGTAAGGGTTAGTCCGAAGTGCATCAGGATTCATAACTCCCCCCGGCAAAACAAGTGCGTCATAATTTTCACTTTTTGCCTCCTCAATACTTAAATTTACCTCAAACTCTTCGCCCCAGTCTTTACCCTTCCAGGATTTGATCTTTCCTTTTTTCAAAGAAATCACATCAATTGATGCTCCTGATTCTTTCAACGCCTTTAAAGGCTCCTCAAACTCCGATTGTTCAAAGCCGTCTGTAACAACAATTGCTACTTTTTTTCCATTCAGTTTCTGATTTTCCATGTGTATAATTTTTACATTCTTTCCACAAAAAATCATACCAAAAAAACTTACGCGTCAGACACGCTTTCTTTTAAACCTATATCTTCGAAAGGGGAAAAAACTACCCAGGTTTTTTGACCCCTCATTTTAACCCTGATAGAAATTGAAGAGTTATCTTTGCTGGCATTGTTATCGCTTGGTTACAAAAACGTTTTAAACTTT
The DNA here is from genome assembly GCA_043716685.1 of Sphingobacteriaceae bacterium. Taxonomy (GTDB): domain Bacteria; phylum Bacteroidota; class Bacteroidia; order B-17B0; family Aurantibacillaceae; genus Aurantibacillus. The sequence continues at coordinate 1,690 of JAYSYG010000153.1, forward strand.
AAAGCGATAATTCTGTTTTACTAAAGATGCTTTTAACATTTACACAAAGAGGAATTTATTGCGAACGTGCGGGGGTATATATTGATCCCTGGAAACCTGTGGACAGAGCTATTATTACGCATGCCCATTCTGACCATGCAAGGCCGGGAAGCAAAAATTATCTTGCGCACAAAGACTCTGAATTTATATTAAGATACAGGTTGGGAACTATTACACTCGAAACGCTGGAGTATAATCAATGTATAGAGATAAATGGTGTTACTATAAGCCTGCATCCTGCGGGCCACATTATTGGCTCTTCGCAGGTAAGACTCGAGTATCAGGGAGAAGTATGGGTGGTGTCGGGGGATTACAAAGTGAAAACGGACGGTTACACGGCACCCTTCGAGCCGGTCAAATGTCATCACTTCATAACTGAGTCTACCTTTGGCCTTCCCATCTATAAATTTCCTGAAGCAACTGAAGTAAACAGCCAGTTGAATAACTGGGTAACCGGAAATACAGAAAAGGGATTTAACTCAATTATTATTGGCTATGCGTTAGGAAAGGCGCAAAGAATATTGAATGCACTTACAACAGAAAGACCGATCCTTTTGCATTCTACAATATACAATACCAACGAAGCGTTAGGTTTTAATAATTCACGCTTCCAAAAATTCACGCAGCAATTTAAGAAAGAAGACCTGATTCCAGGTGTAGTGGTAGCAACGGCTACTGCCATGGGTTCACCGTGGCTCAACCGCTTTGAACCTTATTCGCTTGCGCTTTGTAGCGGATGGATGCAGCTTCGGGGTGCAAGAAGAAGGCGCAATGCGGATGCAGGTTTTGTAATGAGCGATCATGCAGATTGGCAGGGATTGAATGAAGCTGTTCTGGCAACGGGAGCAGAAAATATTTATGTAACACATGGTTACAGGGCTGTATACGCTAAATGGCTGAGAGAAAATTACAAACTGAATGCGGTAGAACTGGAAACACAATTTGAAGGCGAAAGCATAGAGAACTCATCTCTTGAAGCCAACGAAGAAAAGGAGGAGGTACATGAAGGCCTTTAGCGATCTTTACACCGAACTGGATCAAACCACCAGAACAAATGCAAAAGTTGATGCAATGGCAAGCTATTTCACACGCACAGCCCCGAAAGATGCGGTGTGGGCAATTGCACTGCTAACAGGCAGAAGGCCGAAGCGTCCTGTTAAAACAACGGATCTTAAATTATGGGCAACCGAACTCGGAGAAATTCCGTTTTGGCTGTTTGAAGATTCTTATGACGTTGTTGGCGATCTTGCGGAAACAATAAGTCTTCTCATACCTACAACAAAAAATGATTCCAGTATTTCGCTGAATGATCTTATGAGCGATATTCTTACACTGATCAATAAACCAGAGGAGGAAAAAAAAGCCTGGCTACTTTCTTTCTGGCAGACTTTTTCACAGGACGAATTATTTGTGTTCAATAAACTTATTACAGGAAGCTTTCGGGTTGGAGTGTCTCAGCAATTGGTTTTTAAGGCGCTCTCAAAAGCTTTTTCTCTGGATGAAAAAATTGTTGCTCATAAACTTATGGGTAGCTGGCTGCCGCAGGAAACAGATGTTAACCAACTTTTATCAGATGATGGTTCTTCAGATCACTCTAAACCTTATCCCTTTTACCTCGCTTATCAACTGGATATTCCTTTTGAGCAATTAGGGGAGATCGCCGATTGGCAAATAGAACGCAAATATGATGGCATCCGGGGACAACTCATTGTGCGCAATAAAGAATTACATATCTGGAGCCGGGGCGAAGAATTAATGACTGAAAAATTTACAGAATTTGAAACACTAAAAGATATTTTACCTGAAGGAACAGTGCTTGATGGAGAAGTATTACCCCTTAAAGACGGCAAAATTCTTTCTTTTAATGAGATGCAAAAACGCATTGGTAGAAAAAATATTTCAAAAAAAATATTGCAGGAAGTTCCCCTTTGTCTCATGTGTTACGATCTGCTGGAATATAACGGTGAAGATATTCGCATAAAACCACTTAAAGAGAGAAGAGCGCTGCTGGAAAAACTTATAAGCCAGCAGAACTCCGGACTTTTAAAACTCTCGCCCGTTTTAGAATGCGCAGACTGGAAAAATTTAGATGCATTAAGAACAGAATCCAAATTACTGGGTTGTGAAGGACTCATGCTAAAACACAAGGATAGTATATATGAAACCGGTCGCAGGCGTGGTAAATGGTGGAAATGGAAAGTGGACCCCTATACAGTTGATGCTGTATTGATCTATGCCCAATCGGGACATGGCCGCAGAGCCAACCTGTTTACGGATTACACATTTGCAATATGGGACAAGGGAGAACTTGTGCCGTTTGCCAAAGCCTACAGCGGGTTAACCGACAAAGAAATACTAGAAGTAGACACCTGGATAAAACGGAATACACTTGAAAAGTTTGGTCCTGTAAGAAGCGTTAAAGCGGAGTTGGTATTTGAGATCGCGTTTGAGGGCATCAATGCATCACCACGGCATAAAAGCGGCATTGCGCTGCGTTTTCCAAGAATTTCACGCTGGAGAAAAGATAAGAAAAAAGAAGAGATCAATACAAAGGATGACTTGCTCCAATTATTAAACGCGCAATAACCATGAGCATAGGGCAAGACTGGTTTAAACATAAAAAATGGAAACCCTTTGCGTTTCAAAAAAAAACATGGAAGGCAATTGAGGAGGACAAAAGCGGCTTACTAAACTCTCCAACCGGCAGCGGGAAAACGTTCGCTATTTGGTTCGGAATTCTGCATCATTATTACAATCACCACACATCCAAAAAGAGTTTAAAAACCGGCAAGACGATTACCTTAAACAAAAAAGAAACCGGGCTGCACTGTCTGTGGATCACACCTCTGCGCGCCCTGTCCAAGGAAATTTTATTGGCAACACAACAGGTGTCCATGGATATGAACCTGGATTATAAAATTGCATTGCGCAGTGGGGATACGACACCTGCGGAACGCGCGCGGCAAAGAAAAAAATCACCACAGGCATTGATCACTACACCCGAAAGTATTCAACTTTTATTAGCATCCAAAGGCTATGCTGATTTTTTTAAGGGACTCGAATTTGTGATTGTTGACGAATGGCATGAATTAATGGGGAGCAAGCGCGGTGTGCAGGTACAACTTGCTATTTCGAGACTTAGGGTATTAAATCCAAATTTAAAGATCTGGGCTATTTCTGCAACCATTGGTAATCTGCAGGAAGCAAAGGAGATTCTGCTTGGAAAGAATTCTGAAAATTCTGTGGACATTAAAACAGACCTTGAAAAGAAAATAAAAATTCAGACTATTTATCCTGATGTGGTCGAAAAATATTCCTGGGTTGGTCACCTGGGTATTAAACTTCTTCCCAAAATAATTCCTGTTATAGAAAAAAGCAATAGCACACTTATTTTTGTTAATGTAAGATCACAGGCCGAGATCTGGTATCAGAAATTACTGGATGCTGCGCCCCACCTGGCAGGACAAATGGCCTTGCACCATGGTTCACTCAGCGAAAATATCCGTAAATGGGTGGAAGATAATTTACATAACGGAAGCCTGAAAGCTGTGGTGTGTACGTCGAGTCTTGATCTCGGTGTAGACTTTCATGCCGTTGATACTGTTGTTCAAATTGGTTCACCAAAGGGTGTAGCACGATTCATACAGCGGGCAGGCCGGAGCGGTCACCATCCGGGAGCAACGAGTAAAATTTATTTTGTGCCGACCAATTCCCTCGAGATCATAGAAGGCAGTGCATTGCGTTATGCTATTGAAACAAATTTGCTTGAGAACCGGATTTCATACGTACGCTCATTTGATGTACTGATCCAGTACATGATCACGCTTGCTGTTTCTGATGGATTTTACCCGGAGAAGCTGTACGAAGAAATAAAAACAACCCATTGCTTTCAAAGTGTTACACCAGATGAGTTCAGCTGGTGCCTACGATTTATTACCTCTGGCGGCGCATCCTTAAAAGCATATGATGACTTTCACAAGGTGGTTATAGAAAATGGGCTTTACAGGGTTACTAATAAAGCTATTGCAATGCGGCACCGGTTAAGTATTGGAACAATTGTAAGCGATAGCATGATGTTTGTGAAGTTTATGGGTGGAAAAAAACTGGGGATGGTTGAAGAAGCTTTTCTTTCGCGCCTTCGTCCGGGAGATGTGTTCTGGTTCGGAGGAAGAAACCTGGAGCTGGTGATGATAAAAGATATGGAGGCGCGTGTGAAAGCAAGTAAAAAAAATAATGGTGTGGTGCCTTCGTGGCTGGGAGGAAGACTACCACTTTCGATGCAGATGTCACAAAGTATCCGGAAACAACTGGATGAGTACAAACATGACCACAGCACTTATGAAGAACTAAAAAAATTAGCTCCCCTGCTCGACCTGCAATCAAAAATTTCACATTTACCTGGCAAAGACGAACTGCTGATCGAGCAATTCAAAACCAGGGATGGGTATCATCTGCTTGTTTACCCTTTCGAGGGGCGCTTTGTACACGAAGGCATGGGAGCCATACTTGCCTATAGGATCGGGTTGCTGGAACCCTCTACATTTTCTATCGGCATGAACGATTATGGATTTGAATTACTGAGCGACAAAGAAGTTAATATTGAAGTAGTTATTGAGAATAACCTTTTTTCACCGGAACACCTGCATGACGATGCTTTTAAAAGCATGAACGCTACAGAAATGGCTAAGCGCAAATTCAGAGACATTGCAACCATTGCAGGATTAATATTTACAG
>JAYSYG010000154.1:0-2064 GCA_043716685.1 Sphingobacteriaceae bacterium
GTTACGACAAGCAGCTCAGAAATTTTTCTTTCTTCATTTCAGGGTCGGCTTATACCAGGATGATAGATAACTGGATCTTGTGGGTACCCGGCGCGAATGGCAATCCTACACCAGCTAATATCCAGCAAGTGTGGAGCAGGGGCGCCGAGACAAACTGGAAAATTAAATACAGGAAAAATAAACTCAGGGCAGGAGCTGGAATTATTACGGGCTATTGTCTTTCAACGGTACAATCAAACACAAGTGAAAATGATAATACAACAGGAAGGCAGCTAATGTACACGCCGCGTTACACCGCGAATGGTAATATTGCTTTGGGTTATGGCAATGCAGATCTTGTCTTTTATCATCAATACAGCGGTTACCGTTTTACCACGAGTGATAATTTAAACTGGTTAGTGCCTTATCATGTTTCGTCATTACGGTTTACTTATAAATTTGATCTTAAAAAAATGGATCTGAATTTTTTTGCAGCATGCAATAATATATTTAACAGCAACTATGCTGTGATGGCAGGAAGACCTATGCCATTAAGGAATTACGAATTCGGGATCAGTATTAAAACAAAACCAACAAATAAAAATAAATAATAACCATGAAAAAAACAATTACACTTTTATCGCTTGCCTTTAGCATTTTAGAAACAAAGGCGCAAACAACCGTTGCAGATTTTGAGAACCTGACTTTGGGTACAGATACATTCTATGAGAACCACGCAGGAAATTCATGGCAAACACCTAATGCCACTTTCCGTTACACCTGGGATACTGCTTTTGGCGGCTATTGGAACGACGGGTTTGCATATACAAACAAAAATAATATTACAAATGGAACATATACGAATATGTATGCCGCTATTACCGGAAAAGGATATAACAATTCAAATAAATATGTTACGGCATGGGCGGGGTACGGCGCAGAGAAAATGATCATAAAATTAGCGCCGGCAGAAAAGATCGTGAATGGCTTTTTTGTAACCAATTCTACGTATAGCTATAAAACCATGTTAAACGGAGGCGGCCCGGCAAGAGCTTTTGGTGATACACTTCATACGCATTCAGGAATGGCACCGGGTAATTATCCCGATTGGTTTAAGCTTACTGTACGCGGCTACAAAAGCGGAAACAAGACGGCTGATACCGTTGAATTTTATCTTGCCGATTACCGTTTTACGGACAATACAAAAGACTATATCATCAACACCTGGAAGTGGGTTGATTGCAGCAGTCTTGGTGCAGTGGACAGTGTGTTTTTTACTTTGTATTCTTCTGACGTTGGGGCTTTTGGAATTAATAACCCAACTTATTTCTGTATGGATAATTTTACGACGTCTTCTGCAATTCCAACGGGAATCAGTAAAAAAGCAACTGATATAAATGTGAGCGCTTATCCAAATCCGTTCAGTTCTTCCATCACGATTTATACAGGATCACAAAATTCAACTCTTAAATTATCAGATGTAAGCGGAAAAATTGTTTATTCGGAAATTCTTGTTGACGAAACATCTGTTTTAGATTTGAGAACGTTGCAGGCCGGGGTTTATTTTTTAGAGCTTGTTTCGGGCGATCAAAAGACAATTAAAAAAATAATTAAATACTAGACAGTAACCCAACTGTTAATTCGGTAAGAGCCGGGAAAACGTCCCGGCTCCCCGACAACCAAAAACAGAATTATTTGTTCATGCAAAAATCATTTCTAATACTTTTTACATTCTTTGTTTTTTCTTCCTGTGTGAAGGATAAGCCGAATAGTTCTGCGCAGCCACAGGTGCAACTGACCAACGCCCGGAAAGTATACGTTATTAATGAAGGTCCTTTCCAGGGGAGTGGCAGTGGATCTATCTCTTTGTATGATCCTGGTAACAACGCAGTCATTGAAAATTTTTACCAGGTACAAAACCAGGCCCAGATTGGTAATATAGCACAAAGCTTAAATTACATTAACGGCAACTATTACATAGTTGTAAATAATGCCAATAAAATTATTGTCTGCGATAACCAGTTTAAAAAGAAAGGACAAATAAATGGTCTCACTTCCCCACGCTATATTCTTGCTGTTACAAAT
>JAYSYG010000155.1:0-2063 GCA_043716685.1 Sphingobacteriaceae bacterium
ATTCGATCATCATCTTAAGAGCAAAGTAAGTATTTCGCTGAAGTTAAGAAAAGAAATAGAAAAGAGAGAACACCGCACTTTTTAAAGTGGCAGTGCTAAAATCTCTATTCCCCACAATTCACAAATTGTTAAAAAATCATCCTTTCCTTAAAGCATTATTTAATTGCTTACGCTACATTTGCAATCGAAATTTTAATCTTAAACAATGCAATCTCAACCTGAACATATTACCTGTTTAATTATCGGATCTGGCCCTGCCGGTTATACTGCTGCTATTTATGCTGCAAGGGCAGACCTTAAACCAGTTCTTTATACAGGATTAACGCCTGGCGGACAATTAACCGAAACAACAGAAGTAGATAATTTTCCCGGTTACCCGAACGGTATTACTGGACCTGTTTTAATGGAAGATCTAAAGGCCCAGGCCGAACGCTTTGGAACACAGGTGCGATTTGGATTGGTTACAAAGGCTGATCTGACTACAAACCCGAAACGTTTATGGGTGGATGAGACAATTGAAATTACCGCAGATACTGTTATTATTTCAACCGGAGCAAGCGCCAAATGGTTAGGCCTAGAGAACGAAACAAGGCTTCGGATGAATGCTGGCGGTGTAAGTGCCTGCGCAGTTTGCGACGGTTTCTTTTTTAAAGGACAGGAAGTTGCCATTGTTGGAGCAGGCGATACCGCAGCCGAGGAAGCAACGTATTTATCAAAACTTTGTAAAAAAGTGTTCATGATCGTGCGCAGGAGCGAAGGTGAAATGCGCGCCAGTAAAGCTATGCAACACAGAGTAGCAAATACACCGAACATTGAAATTCTTTGGGATTCAGAAACGGCTGACGTTCTGGGAAAAGAAGCTGTTGAAGGAATCGTTGTAAAAAACAGTAAAACAAATGAGTTGAGAACCCTCAACGTTACCGGCCTTTTTGTGGCTATTGGCCATAAACCCAATACAGATATTTTCAAAGGTCAGTTAACAATGGACGATCTCGGGTATCTACAGGTTATTCTGGGTAGCTCTAAAACAAATATTCAGGGTGTTTTTGCCGTTGGTGACTGTGCCGATAAGACCTACCGTCAAGCTGTTACAGCTGCTGGTAGCGGATGCATGGGAGCGCTTGACGCGGAACGTTATCTTGCAGCTGCCGGCGTTCATTAATATCAGGTATTAGACTTTACATTTTCTTTAAAACATTCTGCAGCGAAGTTTTTTAACTTCTGTTTCAGGATGTTAACTAATTGTTAATATCCTTTTTTTTCTATTTGCTTGATTTTTAGCTCGTTTTTCGCAACCTTTAGGCATGGAAAAGGGCATAGATTCAGTTGATTCAGATACACCGGATTCTTTCGAAACGAGAGTTTCTATGAGCGAAGCCCACGAAGAATTAAATGAGTTTAAAGCCACAAAGAAAACTGTAACCGATCTTCTGAATTATAAACGCTCTTTAATCGATATCGAAAACAGTGATTTCGATAAAATAAACGAGATCAAAGGCAAGGCCATCGATGCCATCAATAATCTCTTCAACGATATTATCAATACAAAAAAGTAACTTTCTATTTCTTAATGCCTGCAATACCTTCAAGGGCTGAAACTGTTTCAAAAGACTTTGTAGGTCTTGCCAAAAAAAATTAAAATTTCTGCAGGCTTTAAAGTAAGAAAAATTAAATCACTAAGTTTATAAGTAATTTAAATTTAGACATGAAGCGCCTGGTATTTTTATTTTTTCTTTTCCCCCTGTTTCTTTTCTCTCAATCCCCCAAAAAATATCCCACACTTTTATGGAAGATAAGTGGTAATGGATTAAAAAAACCTTCTTACCTCTATGGCACCATGCATGTGAGTAACCGGGTAGCCTATTATTTATCTGAACAATTTTTTGATGCCCTTAAGTCTGTAGATGTTGTTGGCCTGGAAACAAATCCTGGCGAATGGCTTGAAAATATGGAGAAAACGGGTGAATTAGAAGAGCTGAGCCAACTTAAGAACTCAAATTTGTACAACGGTGATTTTTACCGCAATACATTTACGGCTTCCTTTCCGGAAAAAAGAATGCTTC
>JAYSYG010000156.1:0-2062 GCA_043716685.1 Sphingobacteriaceae bacterium
ACTTTTAAACATGGTGCCTTTCACGGAACAATTGCAGGCATTATGTTAGCTTTCCCAATTATAGGGGTTCCCGCTTTATTTGAGCGTAAATCTTTTAAATATGTTGCTATCAATGCAGGGTTCTGGGTTGTTTGTATGGCGCTTATGGGTGGTATTATTTGTGCTTTCCATCATACAGTTATTCCTCAGATGTAAATAAACGTAATTAGTGGTTAAAATATTCCCCATTTCTTCAGGCAGAAGAAATGGGTTTTTTGTGAAAATTATTTTTTGAATAAATTTGTTCTTTGAACTATTTTCACTAATATTGCCTTGTATTTATAACAGCTGAATTTTCTTACGGCTGGCAATCAATCAAAAAAAATAAAAAAGTCCGAAACCAATTATTACTATTATTATTCCTCTCTATGTTTGAAGTTATTGACTTAAGTGGTAGGCCCCTACCCGAATTAAAGGAAATTGCAAAAGCTTTTTCAATTGACAGCAAAGGTTTAGCCAAGGGCGACCTCGTTTTAAAAATTGTAGACGCGCAAAATGATAACACCGATCTTACAAAACGGATCGTTGATAAATTTTCTAAAAAAGAAAATAAAGAGGTGAGGGAAAATCACAGGGAGGTTAAGGAAAACAGGGAGCCAAGGGATCAAAAAGAGAAACGCCCGCGGAAGGTGAAACTGGATCCTATGAATGAAGATGCGGTAAAAGGAACTGTTTCTTCCATCCAGGAGGAGGATACAGTTCAGGAAACTCCGCCTGTAATTGCCGAATCGAATAATATAAATAACGAAGAAAAGGCCACCGAAGAAAACGGTGATAATCAACAAGAGGAAGATAATGACAATGGCGTGCAGGGCATGCAAAAGGAAGAGGTAGAAGCGGTCCCTGAAAAAAAACCAGAAAAAGTATATTATAATTTTGACAACATTGTTTTTGTAACCGGCGTTCTCGAGATTATGCCCGACGGTTACGGTTTCTTAAGAAGCTCCGATTACGACTATCTTAACTCACCTGACGACGTTTACGTTTCTCAGTCACAAATTAAATTATTCGGTCTTAAACCGGGTGATGTGGTAAAAGGCGGCGTGCGTCCTCCAAAAGAAGGTGAAAAATATTTTCCTTTAATTAAAGTAGACCAGATAAACGGGCGCGACCCATCTTTTGTGCGTGACCGCGTGATCTTTGATTATTTAACGCCGTTATTTCCTTATGAAAAATTAAAATTAACCGGGCATCCCCAGGAAAATATGAGCACCCGCGTAATGGACCTCTTTTCACCTATTGGTAAAGGTCAGCGTGGATTAATTGTAGCACAGCCAAAAACCGGTAAAACTGTTTTATTAAAAGACATTGCAAATGCAATTGCTTACAATCACCCGGAGGTTTACCTGATTATCCTTTTAATTGATGAACGTCCGGAAGAGGTAACAGATATGGCCCGCAGTGTGAAGGCTGAAGTTATTTCAAGTACTTTTGACGAACCGGCGGAAAAGCACGTAAAGATCGCCAACATTGTTCTTGAAAAAGCTAAACGTATGGTGGAATGCGGACACGACGTGGTTATTTTATTAGACAGTATTACGCGTCTGGCACGTGCTTACAATACAGTATCTCCGGCTAGTGGTAAAGTATTAACCGGTGGTGTGGATGCAAATGCTTTACATAAACCAAAACGTTTCTTCGGTGCTGCCCGTAAGGTAGAGAACGGCGGATCTTTAACCATTATTGCAACTGCTTTAACCGAAACCGGATCGAAAATGGACGAGGTGATCTTTGAAGAATTTAAAGGTACCGGTAATATGGAATTGCAGCTGGACAGGAAGTTATCAAACAGAAGAATCTATCCTGCTATTGATCTTTTAGCATCTTCCACACGTAGAGATGATCTATTAATTGACAAAGAAACATTAACACGTCTCTGGGTCCTGCGTAAACACCTGGGCGACATGAACCCCCAGGAAGCCATGGAATTTTTACTTGACAGGCTTCGCCGCAGCCAGACAAATGAAGAATTCTTAATAAGCATGAACGGTTAAGATGAATAAAAAAGCGCTTATTTATGGAT